>NZ_JBWKDS010000051.1:0-38015 GCF_056435845.1 Streptomyces sp. NPDC043867
CCCCCCCCCCCCCCCCCCCCCCCCCCCCCCCCCCCCCCCCCCCCCCCCCCCCCCCCCCCCCCCCCCCCCCCCCCCCCCCCCCCCCCCCCCCCCCGGGACGCAGCGGCTGATCAGTGGTAGGCGTGGACGACGGCGTGGCCCTTTCCGCGGCCGATCATCCACTTGTTCACCGGCGTCGTGATCACGAAGGCGACAGCGAACCCGCCCAGCAGCGCCGTCCAGAACAGCGTGTCCGACAGGTGGGCGTCCATGGCGCCGGGGACCAGGGCGATGATGCCGTTGTCGACGAGTTCCATCACCGCGATCGAGACGGTGTCGGCGGCCAGCGCGACCTTCACGGCGGTCTTGAAGTCCAGGCCGGCCTTGCGGACCGCGAACAGGGTGAAGGAGTAGCCGAAGACGAACGCCAGCGCGATGGCCAGGATCATGGTGGGTACGTTGCCCCACATCAGGGCGGTGCCGATGACCATGCCGAGGATCTCGCCGATGGCGCATCCGGTCAGGCAGTGCAGCGTCGCCTTCGCTGCGGCCCCCCACGTCACCCCGCCCATCTGGTGCCCGGCGTGACCTGCGTGCGCCTGGTGCGCGGCGGCGTGGTCGTGCGCGGTGCCGGTGTGGTGTGCGCTGTGGTCCATGACCGTCATCCCCAATCCCGTCCAGTGTGACCCCGCACCCGCGGGCTCACATCACCACTGTATACCCCCCTGGGGTATACGCAAGGGGTTCTTTATCCTTCATCGGGCCTCTGAGGCACCGCCCCTCCCGGTCACGTTCCCGAGGGAGCGTCGAGGGCGTAAGAGACCGGCGGGCGGTACGGCAGGTGCCCGTCACCCAAGGACGAGCGCATGAGACGCGGACGTTGACTCCGGGTGCACCAGGGGCGAAGGGGCCTTCGCCCTTGCCTCGGTGCCCGCTGCGTGCCGTCATCCAGAAGGAGAGCGAGAGGAGAGAAGTGCCCGCCGATGGGTATCGGCTGGTCCTCTCGCTCTCCTTCCGATCAGTTGCCGGTGTGCTGAGGCTGTGCGGCCCCCTCGGTGGTGGCGGTTTCGGCCGTCGGGCTCTGCGGCTTGCCGCGCATGAGGGTGAGGGTGGCCAGGGCGCCCGCGGCGGCGATGCCGGCGGCGGCGAGGAAGGCTGCGCTGAACCCGTCGGTGAGGGCGGTCAGGTCACCGAGTGCGCCCGCGCCCTGGGAGGTGGCGAGTGCGGTCAGGGCGGCGAGGCCGAGGGCGGAGCCGACCTGGTAGGTGGTGTTGACGATGCCCGAGGCGAGGCCGGCCTGCTCTTGTGGGGCGGCGGACATGGCGGCCATCAGGGTGGGGATGTAGGCGAGCGCCATGCCCAGGGCTGCCACCAGCGAGGCGGGCAGGACGTCGACGAGGAAGCTGCCTGTGGGACGGGCGGCCGAGAGCCACACCAGGCCCGCGGCCAGGACGAGCAGGCCGCCGGTGATAAGCGGCTTGGGGCCGAAGCGGCCGAGCAGGCGGGCGCTGGCGGTGGTCATGAAGAGCATCAGCAGGCCGGTCATCGGCAGCAGGGCCGCCCCCGAGGCGAAGGCGCCGTAGCCCAGGACCTGCTGGAGGTAGAGGTTGAGGAAGTACCACATCGGGATCCAGGCCGCTCCCAGCAAGGCCATCGCAAGGTTGGAGACGCCGAGACCGGGGGTGCGCCAGATACCGAGCGGCATCAGCGGCGAGCGCGCGGAGCGTTGGATGAAGACGAACACCACCAGAAGGGCGGCGCCTGCGATCAGCTGAAGAACCGTCTGCGCTGCTCCCCAGCCCGTTTCGGGAGCGCGGACCACGGTGAAGACGGTGAGTGCGAGCCCTGCGGTGACAGCCGCCGCTCCGAGGACGTCCACACCGCCGCCGCGGCGGGCGGCGACGGCCGGCAGCAGGCCGGTGGCGAGCAGGGTGGCGATGCCGATCGGGATGTAGATGATGAACACCCACGGCCAGCTGGCCCACTCGGTGAACACCCCGCCCAGAAAGACTCCCGCGGTGCCGCCGGCCGGAGCGGCCGCGCCGTAGAGGGCCAGGGCCTTGCCCAGCTCCTTGGGGCTGTGGCCGAAGAGCATCATCAGCAGGGTCATCGAGGCGGGGGCGATCAGCGCGCCGCCCACCCCCTGCACGGCCCGGCCGGCGACCTCCACCCACCCGGTCTGCGCGGCCGCGGCGACGACGGACCCGGCGATCAGGACGCCCCAGCCGACCACGAACACCTTGCGGGCGCCCAGCAGGTCGGAGAGGCGACCCCCCAGTAGGAGCAGTCCGCCGAAGGCAATCACGTACGCGTTGAACACCCACTGCAGATCCCCCTGGGAGAACCCCAGGTCGCGCTGCATCTCGGGCAGCGCCACGCCGATGATCGACGTATCCATGATGACCATGAACTGTGCGGCGGCGAGCACCCCAAGGGCCCACCAGCGACGCGGATTGACGGCTTGCATGACCGCTCCTCAAAGCCAGAACCTTCATACCCCCTAGGGGTATGACTTCGACGGGCCGAACGTTATACCCCCCAGGGGTATTCCTCAAGGAGGATCTTTCCGGGCCGCCTCACCCCGCCCGCAGTCGGCCCCTTACGATGCGGACATGGACGGTCAGGCGGTGCGAGCGGAAAAGCCCTCGGGGCTGCGCTCCTACCTGCTCCTTGTCCTGGCCGTACTGGCGGGACTGGTGGCCATGCACGGCCTGGGCCCCGCTCCCGCGCATGCGGCGGCCGCTTCCCACCACGCGCCTGCGGTCGGCCACGAACGGCTGCCCGTCTCCGGCGCGCTCTGCACAGACGGGTGCGTCCACGCCGACGACCCCGCCGGCAGCGCAGGCAGCGGACACGCTGAGCACGCTGATGCGACCTGTGCCGCCACCGGCACGGCAGGCGCCCCCGCTCTGCCCTCCCCAGCGGTCCTGCCCGGCAACGCCGAAGTCCAGGCGGTCCTCGCACACGGCACCCGCCCCGGTGCCACCGCCTGCGGGCGGGCACCGCCGTCATTGAGCGAACTGCAACTCCTGCGCATATAGGGCAGTCCCGGCATGCCCGGCCCCCTTGGGGCCGACAAGCCCTCGGCTCTGCCTCATTTCCGCACGCCCGCAGGCGCGGCGTGCCCTCACAGCAGGAGTTGCACCATGACCAGCACGCGTTCCCTGATCCGCCGCGCGACCGCCGTGGCCGCGGCCGCAACCGCCGCCCTCGTCCTTGCCGCCTGTGGCGGCAGCGGCGATGACAGCGGCTCCACTCACGGCGGGCACAACGCCGCCTCCCCGTCCGCGTCCGCACCCGCGCAGCAGGGCGACCACAACGCCGCCGACACCGCGTTCGCCAAGGGGATGATCCCCCACCACAGCCAGGCCATCGAGATGGCCGACCTCGCCGCGACACGCACCGAGTCGGCCGAGGTGAAGAAGCTGGCCGACGAGGTCAAGAAGGCCCAGGACCCGGAGATCAAGACCCTCTCCGGCTGGCTGACCTCCTGGGGCGAGCAGGTCCCGGCCGAGGGTGGGGGCCACGAGGGGCACGACATGTCCGGGGTGATGACGGCCGAGGAGATGAAGCAGCTGGAAGCCTCCTCGGGCAAGGCGTTCGACACCGCCTTCCTCACCATGATGGTCAAGCACCACGAAGGCGCCGTCGCCATGGCCAAGACCGAACAGGCCGACGGCACATACCAGCCCGCCAAGGACATGGCGGGTCAGATCATCAAGTCCCAGAGCGCGGAGATCGCCCGGATGAACACCCTCCTCGGGAAGAGCTGAGCTGCATCAGCACACCTTGGGTGCGGGCAGCCGCCTGCGGCTGCCCGCACCCGGGCCGGCCAGCCCTTCTTTCCCTTCAAGCGTTCTGGACTTCACACATGACCATCCGCTTGCGCATAGCCGCGTTCGCGGCCGCCGCGGCGACCGGCGCCCTGCTGCTGACCGCCTGTTCGAGTCCCGGCACCGCGCCCGCGCAGGGCAAGGCCGGCGCGAGGAGCGATGCCGCGGCGGGAACCGGGCACCTGCACGGTCTCGGCGTCGACCCGGCCGACGGCACCCTCTACGCCGCCGGGCACCTCGGCGTCTTCCGCCTCACCCCCACCGGTGCCGTACGCGTCGCCGACCGCTACCAGGACACGATGGGCTTCACCGTCACCGGCCCGCGTACCTTCCTCGCCAGCGGCCACCCCTCTCTCACCGACCCCACCGCCACCTCACCGCACCTGGGTCTGATCCGCAGCACCGACGCCGCACAGACCTGGACCACCGTCTCGGCCGCAGGCGAAGCCGACTTCCACTCCCTCCAGCAGGCCGGCCCGACCCTCTATGGCCTCGACAGTCAGACCTCGCAGATCTGGGCCAGCACGGACGGCGGTGCCACCTGGGAGCGGCGCGCGAAGATCGGGGCCGGTGACCTCGCCGCTCACGCCGGGACACCGCAGAAGATGTGGGCGACCAGCCGCGACGGATTGGTGCGCAGCACCGACGGCGGTGCCACCTTCCAGACGGTTCCCGGCGCGCCGGTTCTGGCCGCCGTGGAGCAGCCCGCAGTTGACCAGTTGATCGCGCTGGCCGCCGACGGCACCATCCTGGCGGGCAGCGACGGCACGTCCTGGACCGAGCGCGGCCGCCTCCCGGGCGGCGTGCAGGGCGCCGTACTGACCGCGGCCAGCCCCAACCATCTCCTGGCCGCCGACATCAGTGACGCCGTCCACGAGTCCAAGGACGGCGGTCGCACCTGGACCACCGTCCACCGCCCGGACGACGACACCACAGGAGACTGACCTGCCCGTCCGCGGCATCAACCCGCCTGTCGGACTTGCCGCCCGGCAGGGGCCGCCAGGGCGCCGGCGCCTGCCACTGGGGCCAGGCCTTCCAGTGGCCTGGCCGAAGTGATCTACGTCCACCCGGGGGGGAGTCGGCGGGGCCAGTCAATCGAACACGTGCTCTAATAGGGTCCATGACGCGCAGATCCTTCCCGCCCGATCTGGTCGAACTGCATCTGGCCTACGTCCGCACCTATCGCGCCTTGGCCGGCCCGCGGTCCGATCGCACCGCACAGCTGCGTCGGGACCTCGTCCGGCTGCATGCGCAGGTGCTGCACCACCCGTACTGGTCGAACTGGTCGGGCCGGCCGTCGGCGGGATGGGCGTCCATGCGGCAGCAGCTGCGGGCCGAGGCCGGCACCCGCCGGGAGGCGCCGTGAGGTGTGGCGAGGTCGGAGCGCTGCGGGAAACGAAGGAGCCCGCCACCGGTTTCGGTGGCGGGCTCCTTCGGCAGCATGAGTGCCGCGGTAGATCCGGTTGAGTGAGTCACCCGGCTCAGCGTGTGGAGAGCATGCCCTCACGCAGGTGGGTCAGCGTGCGGGAGAGCAGCCGCGACACGTGCATCTGGGAGACGCCGAGGCGCTCGCCGATCTGCGACTGGGTCAGCTCCTCGACGAACCGCATGTGGATGATCTGCCGGTCCCGCTCGTCGAGCTCGGCGATCATCGGGGCGAGTGCGTGGAAGTCCTCCACCAGCTCCAGGGAGGCGTCCTGGGTGCCGATGAAGTCAGCCAGCGCCGTCTCGCCGTCCTCGTTGCCGCCGATGGCGGCGTCCAGGGAAGCGGAGTTGTAGCCGTTGGCCGCCAGTCGCGCCTCGATGACCTCCTCCTCCGGCAGGCACATCAGCTCGGAGAGTTCCTTCACCGTGGGAGTGCGGCCCAGCCGGCTGCGCAGCTCCTCGGTGGCCTTGGCCAGCTGTACGCGCGCCTCCTGCAGGCGGCGAGGGACATGCACGGCCCAGCTGGTGTCGCGGAAGAACCGCTTCATCTCACCGACGATGTAAGGAACGGCGAAGGAGGTGAACTCGACTTCGCGCGTCAGCTCGAACCGGTCGATGGCCTTGATCAGGCCGATCATGCCGACCTGAACGATGTCCTCCATCTCCTGTTCGCCGCGGCTGCGGAAGCGGCCGGCCGCGTAGCGGACAAGAGACATGTTCATCTCTATCAGCGTGTTACGGACATACTGGTAATCTGCGGTGCCCTCTTCGAGCACGGCGAGCTGGTCGAAGAACTGCCGTGAAAGCTCCCGCGCGTCTCTGGGTGCGACCTTCTGCGGGTCCGCGATCTCCGGCAGCCCAGCCATACCCGCGTCGGTCCTGCTAGCCGTCATAGCCGTCATTGTGATGCCCTCCCTAACGAATCGGCCCCCCATGTGCCCCCTGTGGGCCGACGACCCGCGCTTACCCCGGGCCGCGCCAGACATGCATGTCTCGCGCGGAAGACTTTGAATGGGCAGCGCTCCGCCGCGGAGGCGGGCGTCCGGCGGCCGGGCGGCAAGCGGCCGGGCCCGCCGGAGCGGAGAGCTCCGGCGGGCCCGGGAACAGAACCACCTGCGTGGTGTCCTGCTGGGTCAGAGACGACCGCCGGTGAGGCGGGAGAGCGGTCCCCGCTGCCGCAGGCCGGCACGCCGACCCACGGTGTAGGAGCAGAGGACCACGGTTGCGGTCCCCGCGCCCGCGGCGGCCGCCACGACCTTCCTGGCCTTCAGAAGGGTCCAGGCCAGACCGGCCTTGCCGGCCGTCTGCTGGGCGGCGGACGTGACGGTGCCCTGCACCGTCTTGGCCGCCTCCCTGGCCTTCTCCGACGCCGCACCACCGATGCCCACCAGCTTTTCCTTGCTGCCGCGGCCCGCGGCGCCGGCTGCTTCCCCAGCGCCCCTGGCCGTCTCGGTGGCAGACTGCTGTGCCTCCTTCGCCGGTGCCGAGGCTCCTTCGGTCACGGTGCTCTTCGCCGCTCGCGCGTTCGCCGTCGGCGACTGTCCGTTCGTCGTCTTGTTGCTCGTTCCAGCCATACCGCTCGGTTATCCGGCCCTTCCATCGGCAAACCGGTAACTGGCAATCGGCTGCAACTCGCTTACGGGGCACGCCGATCGTCGACCTCGGAAGGGCTGCTTCATCAAGTGCCGCGCGCTGGAGGGAAGGCTGCGGATCTGTCGGTCCGTCAGCGCCTCCTTAAGGGCGATGCGATTTGCCTAAGAGTCTTAGGTAGCTGCATGATGGGCGCGAAAAGGGAGGGGGCGGCATGGTGCGCGTCGGACTGACCACGGAACGGCTGACCCGGGCGGGAGCCGAACTGGCCGACGAGGTCGGGTTCGACCAGGTGACCGTCTCGGAGCTCGCCAGGCGGTTCGACGTCAAGGTCGCGAGCCTGTACTCCCACGTGAGGAACTCGCAGGATCTGAAGACCAGGATCGCCCTGCTGGCCCTGGAGGAACTCGCAGACCGGGGCGCCGCCGCCCTGGCCGGCCGAGCCGGGAAGGACGCCCTTCGCGCGTTCGCGAACGTCTACCGCGACTACGCCCGTGAGCACCCCGGCCGCTACGCCGCCGCCCAACTGAGGCTCGACGCGGAGACCGCCGCCGCCAGTGCCGGCGTCAGGCACGCGCAGATGATGTGGGCGGTCCTGCGCGGCTACGACCTGACGGACGTGGACCGGACGCACGCGGTCCGGCTGCTGGGCAGCGTCTTCCACGGCTACGTCAGCCTGGAGGCGGGGGGAGGGTTCAGCCACAGCAGCCCCGACTCGGAGGAGTCCTGGTCACGGATCCTCGACTCCCTCGACACCCTGCTGCGGAACTGGACCTGACGCCGCCGGTGCCGACCCCCGCCATCAGAACTGCCGGTAAGTAGTAGGAAACGGCAGGAAACAGCCGCAGCCCACAAGACTCACCCAGCAACAAACTGACCCTGAACGTCATCCGGGACGAGCTGGCCCGAGTCGTGAAACAACGGGCGACGGACGACGCGCACCTGTACCGCCTGGACGGACGCGACCTCTACGGCGAGGCGGACTTCGCCGAACTGCCGTTGCCGGGCCGGCTCCGCCCCGACGCAGCCACCCGCCGCCGCATCGGTGAGCGCTTCGCCGCCCGGGCCTTCGGCGCGGGGGGACCGTTCGGCACCGACCGCGCCTGAAGACTCGACACACGCCCGAGGCGCGACGCGACTCCACGCGCCCGGGCCGCCGCCACCAGACATCCGTGGGCAGAGGCGGCCCGTACATCGCCCGACTTCACCAGGCGGAGCCCGCGGCGGCGGGCGCCCGCGGGCGCCCCGTACCCCTGATGCGCGGGTTCCTCCTGGTGCGTAATACTCGCCTCATGAACCCGAGCATTACGTCCAGGAACGGCGCGACCGTGATACGGCGAGCCGTAGCCCGGGACGCCAAGCGGCTCACGCGGCTCGTGCGCGGCTCGCGCGCCTACGAAGGGCAGTACGCGGCGATGGTCGCGGACTACCGTGTCGGACCCGACTACATCGAGGCGCACCGCGTCTTCGTGGCGGTCGGCGCCGACGACGCCGCGGGCCCCGTACTCGGGTTCTACTCGCTCGTCGTCGCTCCGCCGGAACTCGACCTGCTGTTCGTCGCCGACGGTGCACAGGGGCGCGGCATCGGGCGACTGCTCGTCGAACACATGCGGTCCGAGGCCCGCTCGGCCGGGCTCGACCGTGTGCGCGTGGTGTCCCATCCCCCCGCCGAGGGCTTCTACCACGCGGTGGGCGCGCTGCGCACCGGGACCGTGCCCGCGAACCCGCCCGCCGTGGCCTGGGACCGGCCCGAGCTGGAGTTCCTCATCCGGTAGGGCCCACCCGCACAGCCTCGAACGGACGGGACCACACACCACATCCGCGCCGCGTCTCTCGGCGCAAATCCCCTGTGCGGCAACGGACTTGTCGCGGACCGGCTCCTCGGTCCCGCTGAGCGGCGATCCCGGGGGTACCCGCTCGGCATGACTGTTTATGGACTGCACGCCTCGCACGAACAGATCCCGCCCGCGGATCTGCTCGACGCCGTGGTGCACGCCGAACGGGCGGGATTCACCGCCGCCATGTGCTCGGACCACTTCTCGCCGTGGAGCATCCGCCAGGGTGAGTCCGGATTCGCCTGGTCGTGGCTCGGCGCCGCCCTCCAGGCCACCGAACAGATGCCGTTCGGCGTGGTGAACGCCCCCGGCCAGCGCTACCACCCGGCGATCATCGCCCAGGCCGTCGCCAGCCTCGCGTCGATGTACCCGGGCAGGTTCTGGGTGGCGCTAGGCAGCGGTGAGGCCTCCAACGAGCACATCACGGGCACCGGCTGGCCCCGCAAGGACATCCGCAACGCACGGCTGCGGGAGTGCGTCGACGTCATCCGCGCCCTGCTGCACGGGGAGGAAGTCAGCCACGACGGTCTGGTGAGCGTGGACCGGGCCCGGCTGTGGACCCGGCCGCCCGCCGTGCCGCCGCTGATCGGCGCCGCGTGCAGCACCGCCACCGCGGCCTGGTGCGCCGAATGGGCGGACGGCCTGATCACCGTCAACGCGCCACGGGAGAAGCTGCGGGAGATCACCGGCGCGTACCGCGACGCCGGCGGCCGCGGCCCCCTGCACCTCCAGGTGCACCTGAGCTGGGCGCCCGACGAGGACGAGGCCCTCGCCCTGGCGCACGACCAGTGGCGCAGCAACGTCCACGCGCCGCCGGTCAGTTGGGACCTGGACTCCCCGGAACTCTTCGACATCGTCAGTGAGCACGTCACCCCCGAGCAGGTCGCCCGCACGGTCAACGTCTCGTCCGACCTCGGCCGGCACACCGCCTGGCTCCAGGAGTACGCCGAACTCGGCTTCGACACCGTGATGCTGCACCACGTGGGCCGCGAACAGGGCCCCTTCATCGACGCGTTCGCGGCCGAGGTGCTGCCGCGGCTCGACGTCACCCGCCCCCTTCCCGCCACCGCGAAGGAGTACCGATGCGTCTGACCCGCACGTCCGACCTGTGGTGGAAGAACGCGGTGGTCTACTGCCTGGACGTCGAGACGTACCAGGACGGCAACGGGGACGGGATCGGCGACTTCGCGGGTCTCACCCAGCGCATCGACCACCTGGTGCGCCTCGGCGTGACCTGCGTCTGGCTGATGCCCTTCTACCCGACGCGGGAGCGCGACGACGGCTACGACATCACGGACTTCTACGGTGTCGACCCCCGCCTCGGCACCCTCGGCGACTTCACCGAGTTCGTCCGCACCGCGCGCGACCGGGGCATCCGTGTCATCGCCGACCTCGTCGTCAACCACACCTCCGAGGACCACCCCTGGTTCAAGGACGCCCGCTCCAGCCGGGACTCCGCGCACCGCGACTGGTACGTCTGGCAGGACGAGCCCCCCGAGGACGGTCCTGAGGGTGTGGTCTTCCCCGACGCGGAGGACAGCCTGTGGGAGTACGACGAAGGCAGCGGCCAGTACTACCTGCACCGCTTCTACAAGCAGCAGCCCGACCTCAACGTCGCCAACCCTGCGGTGCGCGACGAGATAGCCCGCGTCATGGGGTTCTGGACGCAGCTCGGCCTGTCCGGCTTCCGCGTCGACGCCGTGCCCTTCCTGCTGGAGACGGACGGGCAGGACGACGCCGGGAAGCTGCCCGACCCGCACGAGTACCTCGCCGACCTGCGCGCCTTCCTCGGCCGCCGCAACGGTGAGTCCGTGCTGCTGGGTGAGGTCAATCTGCCGTACGACGGGCTCACCCGCTTCTTCGGCGACCCGGCCTCCGACCGCGGCGACGAACTCACCATGTGCTTCGACTTCGTCGGGATGCAGCAGATGTACCTGTCGATGGCCCGCGAGGACGCGGGCCCGCTGGCCGCCGCGCTGGGGGGCCGCCCCGCCGCCCCGCGCGACGCCCAGTGGGCCACGTTCGTGCGCAACCACGACGAACTCACCCTCGACAAGCTGAGCGACGACGAACGCGCAGAGGTCTTCGCGGCCTTCGGCCCCGACAAGGACATGCAGCTGTACGACCGCGGTCTGCGCCGCAGGCTCCCGCCGATGGTCGACGGCGACCGCCGACGCGTCGAACTCGCCTACAGCCTGCTGTTCACCCTGCCCGGCACTCCCGTGCTGTTCTACGGCGAGGAGATCGGCATGGGCGAGAACCTGGCCGCCGAAGGACGCCAGGCCGTACGGACGCCCATGCAATGGACACCGGAGACCGGCGCCGGTTTCTCCACCGCCGAACAGGACGCCTTCCCCAATCCGCTCGTCGAGGGCGCGTTCGGACCGCAGAAGGTGAACGTGTACGAGCAGAGCCGCGACCCCGGCTCGCTGCTGAGCCGCATCCGGCTGTTCGCCGAGCGCTACCGGGAAGCTCCCGAGCTGGCCTGGGGGGACTACACCCTCGTGGAGACGGGGGAGCGCGCCGTCCTGGCGCACCTCGGCTGCACCACCGACGGGAAGGTCCTGGCCGTGCACAACTTCGCGGGCGAGCCGGCCACCGTAGGACTGAGGCTGCCCGAGGCCGGCCCCGGGGACAGGCTGACCGACCTCCTCGACGAGGGGCACAAGGGGCTCACGGTGGCCGAGGACGGGCTGCTCAGGGTGGAACTGCCCGCCTACGGGTACCGGTGGCTGCGCCTCGGTACCTCCGCGGACGACCCCGAAAGGGTCGCGACCGACTGACACCGTGCCCGCCGGGAAGTCTCCTGGAGTGACCGAAGGCTCCCGGCGGCCGCCCGGGCCGGGCCGGGGGTCCGAGGGCACGGCACGACCAGGCCCCGTACGCACAGCTCAGCACAGGGAGAAGCCGGTGGACTCAGCCCGTACCCGCACCTCCTGGTGGCGCGACGCCGTCATCTACCAGGTGTACCTGCGCAGTTTCGCCGACGGGAACGGCGACGGGACCGGTGACATCGCCGGACTGCGACAGCGTCTGCCCCACCTCGCCGGACTGGGCGTCGACGCTTTGTGGATCACTCCCTGGTATCCGTCCCCGATGGCCGACGGAGGGTACGACGTCGCCGACTACCGGGACATCGACCCGCTCTTCGGCACGCTCGACGACGCGCAGGCCCTGCTCGACGAGGTGCACGGGCACGGTCTGCGCCTGATCATCGACATCGTGCCCAACCACACCTCCACCGCCCACGCCTGGTTCCGCCAGGCGCTGGCCGAAGGGCCCGGCTCCGCTGCCCGGGAGCGGTACATCTTCCGCCCCGGCCGCGGTGCGGAGGGCGAGGAGCCGCCCAACGACTGGCGCAGCGTGTTCGGCGGGTCCGCCTGGACGCGGATCACCGAGCCCGACGGCTCGCCCGGCCCGTGGTACCTGCACCTGTTCGCCCCCGAGCAGCCCGACCTGAACTGGGACAACCCGGAGGTCCGCGCCGAGTTCGAGTCGGTGCTGCGCTTCTGGTTCGACCGGGGCGTGGACGGAGTGCGCATCGATGTCGCCCACGGCCTGGTCAAGGCTCCCGGCCTGCCCGACCTCGGCTCACTGGACGGCAAGCTGCTCGAAGGCGCCCGCCGTGAGGACCACCCGCACTGGGACCGCGAGGAGGTGCACGCGATCTTCCAGGGCTGGCGGGCCGTCGCCGACAGCTACGCCGAGCCCCGCGTCTTCGTCGCCGAGGCGTGGACGGGCGCACCCGAACGGCTGGCCCGCTACGTGCGCCCCGACGAACTCCACACCGCCTTCAACTTCGACTACCTGATGACGCCGTGGCGCCCGGAGCGACTGCGACACGTGATCGACCGGTCCCTGGACACACTGGGCCAGGTCGCAGCCCCCGCCACCTGGGTGCTCTCCAACCACGACGTGGCCCGGCACGTGTCCCGCTACGCGCGCCCCCAGCCGGACGGGCCGCTGCGTTCGCTGTCCGACCTCACGGACCCCGCGGACCTGGACCTGGGCACGAAGCGCGCCCGCGCCGCCGCACTGCTCACCCTCGCCCTGCCCGGCAGCGCCTACCTCTACCAGGGCGAGGAACTGGGCCTGTGGGAGGTCGAGGACCTCCCCGAGGAACTGCTCCAGGACCCCACCTGGCTCCGCTCCGGGCACACCGACCGGGGCCGCGACGGCTGCCGTGTCCCCCTGCCGTGGAGCGGGGACACCCCGCCGTTCGGCTTCGGACCCGAAGCCGGGGGTAGGGGGACGTGGCTCCCGCAGCCGGAGGCGTGGAAGGCGCTGACCGTCGCTGCCGAGGAGGGAGACCCGTCCTCCATGCTGGAGCTGTACCGCGAGGCGCTGCGCGTCCGCCGCGCGGAGCCCGCCCTGGGAGACGGGACGCTCTCCTGGCGGAGTGCCCCCGACGACGGACTGCTCGACTTCCGTCGCGACCCCGGTTTCCGCTGCGTCGTCAACTTCTCCGCGGAGCCGGCGGACCTTCCCGCCCACGGCGCCGTGCTCCTGGCCAGCGGCCCCCTGGAGGACGGCCACCTCCCGTCCGACACGGCGGTGTGGCTGACGGACTGACACCGGGGCGCCGACTCGGACGCCGCTGCCGGAACCCCGGTCAGGCGGCCGCGGCGAACGCCGCCGTGATGGCCGTGTCGACGCGCGCGTGGATGACCATCCGGGTGCCGCCGGTGTCGGCGTTCGCCTCCAGCAGGCGCCGCGCCGGTGCGCTGTCGGTGGCGACGGACATGACGACGCCGAGGTGATTGCACATGTGATGGGCCCTGATGACGGCGCTGACGGCGGCGCTCGTGGCCGCCTGGCCGTCGAGCGTGATCACCACCGGGTACTGCCGGTAGGTGTGCACGAGATCGCTGATGGCCAGCGCGAGTGCCGCGCGTTCGTCGGTGTCCGAATCGGAGCGCAGCCTGATCACCAGAACCCCGCCCTCGATCGTGTGGGACAGCAACACGTCCTCCCCCTTCGGTCTGCTCGCCGCTCCGCCTTCGGCCCCCGGGTGCCCAGCGCCGCCATGGTCACGCCCACGATGTCGACGGGTCGTGCTGGACACGCTCACGAACGGACGCTGGCGTAAGAGATCCGTCAAGGACGGACCGGGTGCCGTAAGGGAGGCGTCAACGGCGTCCGGTTCCGGTCACCGAGGCGGTTTGCTGCACCTGTCCGTCCGATCCGAACCTCACTCAGGAGCTCGCGATGGCCGATCTGGTCTTCGTCGTCACCACGCTCGCGGTGTTCGCGCTGGTGGCTCTCGTCGCCAAGGGGGTGACCAAGCTGTGACCGCCGAGAACGTCGTCGGCCTCGTCGTGGCCGTCGCCCTGCTGGGCTATCTCGTCCTCGCGCTGATATTCCCCGAGAGGTTCTGAGAAGCACCATGAGTCCCGTCCTCGCCGGCGTGCTCCAACTGCTCGCCCTGACAGCGGCACTTGCGCTCGTCCACATCCCCCTCGGCGCCTACATGGCCCAGGTGTACTCCTCCGACCGGCACCTGCGCGTCGAGAAGTGGATCTACAAAGCCATCGGCGCCGACCCGGACACCGAGATGCGCTGGCCCGCGTACCTGCGCGGCGTACTGGCCTTCTCCGTGGTCGGCGTGCTCCTCCTGTATCTGCTGCAGCGGGTCCAGGGACATCTGCCCGGCTCCCTCGGCTTCCGGTCCATCGACCCGGACCAGGCCTTCAACACCGCCGCGTCCTTCGTCACGAACACCAACTGGCAGTCCTACTACGGTGAACAGGCCATGGGGCACGTCGTGCAGACGGCCGGCCTGGCCGTGCAGAACTTCGTCTCCGCGGCCGTCGGCATCGCGGTCGCCGTTGCCCTCGTGCGCGGTTTCACCCGGCGCTCCCGTACCGGTGAGCTCGGCAACTTCTGGTCCGATCTGGTGCGGGGTGTCGTACGCATCCTGTTGCCCGGTGCGGTGATCGCCGCGCTCGTGCTGGTGGCGTGCGGGGTCATCCAGAACTTCTCCGGCATCCACGAGGTCGGGCAGTTCACGGGCGGCTCGCAGCAGTGGAATGGCGGTGCGGTCGCCTCGCAGGAGGCCATCAAGGAACTCGGGACGAACGGCGGCGGCTACTTCAACGCCAACTCCGCCCACCCCTTCGAGAACCCGACCCCGTTCACCAACCTCTTCGAGGTCTTCCTGCTGCTGGTGATTCCGGTCGCGCTGACCCGCACCTTCGGCGTCATGGTGGGATCGGTCCGGCAGGGCTACGCGATCCTCGCGACGATGGCCACCATCTGGGCGGGCTTCACCGCGCTGATGATGTGGACCGAATTCCAGCACCACGGACCGGCGTTCGACCTCGCCGGCGGCGCGATGGAGGGCAAGGAGACCCGCATCGGGGTCGGCGCCTCGTCGATCTTCGCGGTGTCCACGACGCTGACCTCGACGGGCGCGGTGGACTCCTTCCACTCCTCGTTCACCGGGCTCGGCGGCGGCATCACCATGCTGGGCATGCAGCTCGGCGAGATCGCGCCCGGCGGCACCGGCTCGGGCCTGTACGGCATGCTGGTCATGGCGGTCATCGCGGTGTTCATCGCGGGCCTCATGGTGGGCCGTACACCCGAGTACCTCGGCAGGAAGATCGGCACCCGCCAGATCAAGTTCGCGGCCTGCTACATCCTCGTCACCCCGGCGCTGGTGCTGGGATTCACCGCCGCCGCCATGGCCCTGCCGACCCCCGGCGACTCGATGACCAACTCGGGCGCGCACGGCTTCTCCGAGATCCTGTACGCCTACACCTCGGGCGCCAACAACAACGGCTCGGCCTTCGCCGGTCTGAACGCGGACACGCAGTGGTTCAACACCACGATCGGCCTGGCCATGCTCCTCGGGCGCTTCCTGCCGATGGTGTTCGTCCTCGCCCTCGCCGGTTCACTCGCCGAGCAACAGCCGGTCCCGGCGACGGCGGGCACCCTGCGCACCGAGAAACCGCTGTTCACGGGCCTTCTGGTCGGCGCGATCCTCATCATCACCGGCCTGACCTACTTCCCGGCCCTCGCGTTGGGCCCGCTGGCCGAGGGGCTGGCGTCATGAACACCCGCACGGACAAGACCCGTACCGGGAACCTCACCGACAACACCCGTACCGAGCACCAAGAGGACGCGATGTCCACAGCCACCCCGGCCCGGGCGCCGCACAGCGACGTGCCGGCCGGCCACCAGGACGGACGACGTGTCGGCGCCGGCCTGTTCGACCCCCGACAACTGCTCAGGTCACTGCCGGACGCCTTCCGCAAGCTCGACCCGCGCGTGATGGTGACGTCGCCCGTGATGTTCGTGGTCCTGGTCGGCTCGGTGCTCACCACGGTGTTCTCCTTCCAGAACCCGGGGGACTGGTTCGGCTGGACGATCAGCGCCTGGCTCTGGCTGACCGTGGTCTTCGCCAACCTGGCGGAGGCGGTCGCCGAGGGCCGCGGCAAGGCGCAGGCCGACACGCTGCGCAGGGCGAAGACTGACACGGTGGCCAGGCGGCTGAACGGTCCGACGGAGGAGTCCGTCCCCGGTACGGCGCTGCGCGTCGGCGACCTGGTCGTGTGCGAGGCGGGCGACGTCGTCCCCGGCGACGGTGACGTCGTCGAGGGCGTGGCGTCCGTGGACGAGTCTGCGATCACGGGGGAGTCCGCGCCGGTCATCCGCGAGTCCGGCGGCGACCGCAGTGCCGTCACCGGCGGGACCCGGGTGCTGTCCGACCGGATCGTCGTCAGGATCACGACGAAGCCCGGGGAGACCTTCATCGACCGGATGATCAGCCTGGTCGAGGGGGCGGCGCGGCAGAAGACACCCAACGAGATCGCGCTGAACATCCTGCTCGCCTCGCTCACCGTCGTCTTCCTGCTCGCGGTGGCGACCCTGCCGCCGCTCGCCGACCACGCCGGCACGCACCTCACGATGGTCGTGCTGGTGGCCCTGCTGGTCTGTCTGATCCCGACGACCATCGGCGCGCTGCTGTCCGCGATCGGCATCGCGGGCATGGACCGGCTGGTCCAGCGGAACGTCCTCGCGATGTCGGGCCGTGCCGTCGAGGCGGCCGGTGACGTGTCGACGCTGCTGCTGGACAAGACCGGCACCATCACACTGGGCAACCGCCGGGCGTCGGAGTTCGTGCCGGTGAACGGCGTCACCGAGGCGCTGCTCGCCGACGCCGCCCAGCTCTCCTCACTGGCCGACGAGACGCCCGAGGGTCGCTCCGTCGTCGTACTGGCGAAGGAGCGGTACGGGCTGCGGGCGCGCCACCAGGGGGAACTGGGCCACGCCGAATGGATCGAGTTCACCGCGCAGACCCGCATGTCGGGCGTGGACGTCGACGGACGCAAGGTCCGCAAGGGCGCGGCCGGTTCGGTCCTCGCCTGGGTCCGCGAACGCGGGGGAGAGGCGACCGGCGACGCCGAAAAGCTGGCCGACGCGATCGCCGAGGCGGGCGGCACACCGCTGATCGTCGCCGTCGAGGACGCGCACGGTGCCCGGGTGCTGGGCGTCGTCCATCTCAAGGACGTCGTCAAGGAAGGCATGCGCGAGCGCTTCGACGAACTGCGCCGCATGGGGATCAGGACCGTCATGATCACGGGGGACAACCCGTTGACGGCCAGGGCGATCGCGGACGAGGCGGGCGTCGACGACTTCCTCGCCGAGGCGACTCCCGAGGACAAGATGGCGCTCATCAAACGGGAGCAGGCGGGCGGCAAGCTCGTCGCGATGACCGGCGACGGCACGAACGACGCGCCCGCGCTCGCCCAGGCCGACGTCGGCGTGGCCATGAACACCGGCACCTCCGCCGCCAAGGAGGCCGGGAACATGGTGGACCTGGACTCCGACCCGACCAAGCTCATCGAGATCGTCGGGATCGGCAAGCAACTCCTCATCACCAGGGGCGCGTTGACGACGTTCTCCATCGCCAACGACGTGGCGAAGTACTTCGCGATCATCCCGGCGCTGTTCGCGGTGGTGCACCCCGGCCTGGACCGGCTGAACATCATGCGGCTGTCCTCGCCCGACTCCGCGATCCTGTCCGCGGTCGTGTTCAACGCGCTGATCATCATCGCGCTCGTCCCGCTCGCGCTGCGGGGTGTGCGGTACCGGCCGCTGAGCGCCGACAGACTGCTGCGGCGCAACCTCGGCATCTACGGTCTGGGCGGGCTGGTCGCGCCCTTCGCCGGCATCAAGCTCATCGACCTGCTCGTCTCCCTCATTCCAGGAATCGGCTGATCGTCATGAACAACTCCGTCACCCACTCCGCCCGTCTGCTGTGGGCCTCCCTGCGGGCCCTCCTGGTGCTCAGCGTCATGACGGGGGTCCTCTATCCGCTCGCACTGACGGGCGTCGCCCAAGGACTGTTCCCCGGCCGCGCGAACGGCTCGGAGACCAGGGCGGACGGCAAGGTCGTCGGCTCCTCCCTCATCGGCCAGGCCTACGACCTGCCGCCGAAGAAGGGCGAGGAGGTGCCGGAGCCCGACCTGAAGTGGTTCCAGGGCCGCCCGCGGAACGGGCTCGGCACCAACACCGTCAACACGCGGTACCGGCTGATCCTGTCCGGCGCCACCAACCGCGCCGGCGACAACAAGGAGCTGATCGACTGGGTGACGGCCGCCAAGAAGGCCGTCGTCGAGGACAACTCGGTGCCCGGCCACCCGGTCGAGCCCAGCGACGTGCCCGCCGACGCGGTGACGTCCTCCGGTTCGGGCCTGGACCCGGACATCTCGCCGGACTACGCCCGACTCCAGGTGCGCCGCGTCGCCGAGCGGAACGACCTCTCCGCCGCCCGGGTACGGCAGTTGGTCGACGAGCACACCGAGGGCCGCACCCTGGGCTTCATGGGGGAGCCGCGGGTCAACGTCCTCGCACTCAACATCGCGCTGAGGACGCTGACGGCGAAGCGCTGACGTCAGCTCGCGGCTGCGGTCTCGGCGAGCTTCTGGAACTCCCCGAGGTCGTAGTTCGCGAGCGCCGAGTCCAGATTGGTGAGCGCTCCGATGTGCTCCACGAAGCCCTTCGGGTCGTACTCGATCTGCAGGGTCACCCTGCTCGACGTGTCGCCGAGCCGGTGGAAGGTGACGACGCCCGCGTGGTGGACGCCGTTCGTGGTCCGCCAGGCGATCCGCTCCTCGGGGATCACCTCGGTGAGCTCGGCGACGAAGTTCTTGTCCGCTCCCGGCAACGACAGCTGCCAGGCGAAGCGCCGTTCGTCGAGCGGTTCCACGATGCGTACGTGGCTGAGGAAGGCGGGCCACCTGGTCACGTCGCTCCAGAGCGCCCAGGTGACGGCCACGGGGGCTTCGATGTCGACGGTTTCCACCAGGGATGCGGACATGCGGCACCTCTTTCTCGGCCGCCCGGACTGCGGCCTCACGGGATCTGTAGCGCCCTGCTACCCGCGCGGGGAGGCCTCACACGGTGACGCCACGGCCCCGGGCAGCAACCGTCGGCGCCTACAGCGGTGGCTCGCTGAGGACTTCCAGCAGCCAGTGGGCACTCTCGGCAGCGCCGGGGAGGCCGGGAGCACCGGCCGGGGCGGGGAACAGACGGGTGTAGGAGCAGGCGCGCCCGAGAGCGCTCAGCCGCCACGCCGTACGCAGGGCCCGCCGCAGGTCGGCCGCCGTCCGGCCCGCGCCCGTCCAGGGCTCCAGGTAGGCGTCGCGAAGCCGCGGCAGCACTTCAGGCCCGTACCGTGCGCAGGCGCTTCGGACGGCGACGGGCAGACTGCAGAAGGGGTGGGAGACGGCGGCGTCGCCCCAGTCGAAGACGATGAACCGTCCCCGTTCCGGGGTGAACAACTGGCCGTCGTGCAGGTCCGCGTGGTCGAGGGAGTCGGCGACCCCGGCCGCCGCGAGTTCCGCGCACCACTCGGCGAGGCGCGGGTGAAGTCCGTCGAGCCGACGGCGCTCGTCCGGCCGCAGCGCGGGGTTCGTCGCGACGAGCCGGCCGAAGACCTCGGGCAGATCCGTGGTGCGCGCGCTGGGCACGCCCAGCCGTTCGAGCTGTCCGGTGCGCCGGACGAGCGCGCGCTGCATGACCGCGTACTGGCGCAGGAACTCCTCCCACGCCGGGAGGCCGGCCCCCTCCCGGTCGAGCACCTCCCTGAACAGTTCTCCTCCGTCGGGCAGCAGTGACCAGCCGCGCTCACCGTCGACGGCCAGAGGCCGCAGCACGTGGTCCGGGACCCACTCGGCCAGTGCCGCCGTCAGCCCGCCCTCGAAGGCGCCGGCCGGCGGACTCGCCTTGAACCAGACGGCGTCGTGCCCCGCGACGGGCACCCGCACCAGCACGGACCAAGGCCGCAGCCGCACCCGCAGGTGCCCGTCGGTCCGCAGACCGCGTGCGGCGAGTTCGTCCCCCACCCAGTCGAGGGCCGCCGTCCGCCAGGCCCCCTGCTCCCAGGGAGTCACCGCGTCCTGGTACTGCCCCCGGTCCACGACCGCTGACGCCTCGTAGTGCATCGCGCCATCCCAGCAGCGTCCCGGGCCGGGTGCCAGCGGTTTTCTGTCCGGTGCACCACAGCGGGCCTTGACGCGCAGCCCCGCCAACGCGTGCATGAACGGTAGGAGGCGGAACGGCTTCGCACGGCATCCGTTGTGAGCCGCCTGCCGCGGTGCGAGGATGCACGGCACCAGCACACCGCGAACCGGAGGGCGCATCGTGACCGACGAACAGCGGGAGCCGCGGGCGGCTGCGGTCTTCGACGCGTTGGGAGCCGACTACGAGAGGGCGTTCGCCGGATCGGAGCCGCACCGGGTGTCGCTGGAGCGGCTGCTTGCCCGACTGCGTTCCGGCAGCCGCGTGCTGGACGTGGGGAGCGGTACCGGCCGGCCCACCGCCTGGACGCTGGCCGCGGCGGGCCACGACGTGCTGGGCGTCGACGTCTCCCCGGTCATGGTGGACATCGCCACCCGTCAGGTGCCGCGCGCCGCGTTCCGGTGCGCGGACATCCGCGAAGTGCCGCTCGACGAAGCGTCGTTCGACGCGGTCTGCGTGTACTTCGCGCTGTTGCAGATGTCCCGCCGCGAGCAGTCCGCGCTGGTGCGGCGGCTGACGCGGGCCTTGAGGCCCGGCGGCGACCTGGTACTCGCAACCGTGCCGGTGGACGTGGAGGACCTGGAGGTCGTGTTCATGGGGCAGCCCGTACGGGCGACCAGCTTCGCCGCTTCGGACTTCAGCGCCATGGTCGAGGAGGCGGGCCTGGAGGTGCTGACGGAGGAGAGCCTGATGTTCACCCCCGCGCACCCCGAGGCCACCCCCGAACCGCACCTCTTCGTGCACTGCCGGCGTCCGGGCGAGGCTCCGTCCGCCCGGCCGTGAGCGGGTACGGCAACGCGACCGTGAGCGTGGTACGGCAACGCGACCGTGTCAGACGGCGACGGCCGAAGTCCCGGGCCGCTGCGGCGGCGTGAGAGCCTCCAGCCGCTTGATCCTCCTGCGCACGGCGTACAGCGGGATCACCCCGAAGACCCCGAACGAGATGTCGATGAGCGTCCACCAGAAGGGGATCCCCCGGACCGGCCCGCAGATCAGCGCGAGGGGGACGATCCCCGCGCAGGCGATCATCCCGAACTCGACGACCCAGATGTTGCGCACGGGGTCGCGGTAGGGCCCGTAGAAGGCGACCGCGATGACGAGGTGCGCGAAGGCCAGCCAGTCGGTGCCGTACAGGACGAAGGGGTACTCGGCGTCGGCGGCGTCGAGCCCTTGGCGTACCCGCTCGATCCAGTCCATCAGCCCCGGAAGGTGCTCGGGAACGGACAGCGCCCGCAACAGGTCCTCGGTCCAGCGCAGTTCGTGCACCAGGGGGAAGGCCGTGGCGCCGCTCAGCACCAGGCAGACGACGAAGACGGCCAGCCATGTACGGATGCCCTTCAGCAGGGCGGCTCTGTCGCTCATGGCAGGACAGTACGCCCTCACTTGAACGTGTTCAAAACTACCCCCGCGGTTGTCGCGTGTAGCGTCCCGGCAGCCGCCCGCGTCCGACTCCTACGACGCGACGACCACGTCGTCCTGCGCATCGTCGGCCCCGGGTTCCCGCGGTGCGTCGGAGAGTTGCTCGCGCACGTAGTTCCAGACCACGGCGATCAGCGCGGCGACCGGAACGGCGAGGAGGCTGCCGACGACGCCGGCCAGGCTGCCGCCCAGGGTGACGGCGAGCAGGACCACCGCGGCGTGCAGACCGAGCCCGCGACTCTGGATGATGGGCTGGAACACATTGCCCTCGAGCTGCTGCACCACGACGATGATCGCCAGCACGATCAGCGCGTCCGTCAGGCCGTTGGACACCAGCGCGATGAGCACCGCCACGAAACCGGCGAACAGTGCGCCCACGATCGGCACGAACGCGGAGACGAAGGTCAGCACCGCCAGCGGAAGCACCAGCGGCACGCCCAGTATCCAGAGTCCGATGCCGATGAGGACCGCGTCCAGCAGACCGACGAGCGCCTGCGACCGCACGAACGCCCCCAGGGTGTCCCAGGCGCGGGCGGCCACGGTCGGGACGTCGGTGGCGAGCCGGCCGGGCAGCTGGCGGGTCAGCCAGGGCAGGAACCGCGGGCCGTCCTTCAGGAAGAAGAACATGAGGAAGACGGCCAGGACGGCGGTCACCACACCGTTGACCACGGTGCTCAGCCCGGTGAAGACGGCCGTGACCATGCTTCCCGCACTGTTGCGGATGCGCTCCACCGCGGCGTCGGAAGCACCGTTGATCTGGTCGTCGCCGATGTTCAGCGGCGGCCCCGCGGCCCATTCCCGCAGCTTCTCCACGCCGTCGACCACCCCGTCCGTCAGATCGCCGGACTGGGACGCCACCGGCACCGCGATCAGCGCGACGGTGCCCGCGGCGACCACGAGGAACAGGACGGTGACGACCGACGCGGCGAGAGCGGGGCGCAAGCCGCGGCTGCGCAGGAAACGGGTCAGGGGCCAGGTCAGGGTCGTGATGAAGAGGCCGACTATGAGGGGCCAGACGACCGACCACATGCGGCCCAGCAACCAGAGCACCACCGCCGCCATGACGAGGACCAGCAGGAACTCGGCGGAGGCGCGTGCCGAGGTACGGAGCGCGGCGCGCGTTTTCGTGGAACTCAACGTGGCAGACATGGGGGTCACCCTATGGGTACGGCTCTCGCACCCTCGCCGACACCGTTGGTCATCAGCGACCACGTACGACCCTCGCCTGACTGTCCGTCAGTTTTCCGGAGGGCGCGCCCCGCCGGACATGACGCGCCCCGCCGGACATGACGCGCCCCGCCGAACGCGCGCGCCCCCCGCCGGTGGGAAACCGACAGGGGGCGTCTTCGCGGGTCCGGAGCGTGGAGTCCGAGTCCGTCGGTCCGCCTGCCGAAGCGGCGGACCGGCGGGGAGGGCTCAGACGGTCCCGGACTTGGCGATCTTGACCGTCGTGTTGGGGGTGCCGCTGGAGGAGCCGTGGCCCTCGATCTTCTTCACGAGGTCGAAGCCCTCGACCACCTCACCGAAGACGACGTGCTTGCCGTCGAGCCAGTCGGTGACGATGGTGGTGATGAAGAACTGCGAGCCGTTGGTGTTCCGGCCCGCGTTGGCCATGCTCAGCAGGCCGGGCTTGGTGTGCTTGAGCTGGAAGTTCTCGTCGTTGAACGTCTTGCCGTAGATGCTCTTGCCGCCCGTACCGTCACCCCGGGTGAAGTCACCTCCCTGAAGCATGAACTGCGGAATGATGCGGTGGAACTGCGATCCCTCGTAGCCGAAGCCGTGCTGGCCGGTGGCGAGCTCACGGAAGTTGCGCGCCGTCTCGGGCACGACGTCGTCGTACAGCTTGAAGACGATGCGCCCGGCCGGCTGGCCGCCGATCTCGATGTCGAAGAACACGTTGTCTGTGGTCATACCCACCATGATCACACCATCGCGGCGCGGAACCGACCGATTCCCGGCAGCTGTCGCCCTCCTCTCACCGTTTCCCGCATGATCACGGTCGGCGAAAGGCGCCTCCGGGTCCGGCGCGGGGCGTGATCACGGCGGGCGAAATGCGCGATAACAGGCTGAATGGGACAGTCGGAAGAACTGTCCTTGAACCGCGAGCACAGGCAGGTACCCATGCCGCGACCCCAGGCGCCCTTGTTCGTCATGGACGCGCACGGACAGGTGCTGCGCTGGAGCGAGTGGGCCCGGAGCCTCTTCGGGCGTTCCGCGGCGGACGCGGTGGGCGCGGCGGCCATGGACGTGTTGTCCGAGGGTTCCGTGGCGGCGTCCCGGCCCGCGGAACCCTCGCCGGACGGCTGGTACGTCGGACGGGTGTCCGACGACTCCCGGGGACCGGCGTGGGGGGTGTGGCCCGAGGCGCCGACGGAAGAGGCCGGGCTGGACGACGCCGTTCTCGACGCCGTCTTCACGCAGTCGGAGGTGGGCCTGCACGTGTTCGACACCGGTCTGCGGGTCGTCCGCGTCAACACCGTGGCCGTCGGCATGCGAGGAGTGCCGGAGGAGAGCATCGTCGGGCGGACCGTGGGCGAGGTCTACGCGACGATGACCGATCACACCCTCGAACCCCTGGTCCGCGACGTGCTGGAGACCGGCCGCCCGAGCCGCGACGTGCTCGTACGGGCGTTCCCGCCCATGGACCCGGGCCGCGAGCACGTCTTCTCCACCTCGGCGTTCCGGCTCCAGGACAGCGCGGGCCGTCCCCTGGGGGTGGTCGCGACCGCGGTGGACGTCACCGAGCGCGAGCGTGCCCGGGCGCGGCTGCGCCTCCTGCACACCGCCCACGAGAAGATCGGCCGCGGTCTGGACGTGCTGCACACCGTTCGGGAACTGGTCGACGTGACGGTGCCCGGGTTCGCCGACGGGGTGCTGGTTGCCCTCACCGACTCCGTACTGCGGGGCAGAGCGCCGGAGCTGCTGCCGCGGGAGGTACCTCCGCTGCTGCGGTGTGCGGCCGCCAAGGGCGCGGACCGTCACGGGCAGCCGCCGGAGCCCGGCGCGATCCTGCTGCCGGGCCTCTTCGGCGGGGTCCTGCCCGCCCGCCCGGCCCTGCTGCCGCCCGAGCCGGCGGAGGCCGGGACGGGCGACGAGACGGGCGACGACGGGGCCGGGCTCGCATCACTTGTCGCGCCTCTCGTCGCGCGCGGCCAGATCTTCGGCGTCGTCGCCTTTCACCGGTCCGCCGGTGCGGAGGCTTTCGAGCCGGACGACCTCGCACTCGCCGACGGCCTCGCCTCGCGCACGGCCACCTGCCTGGAGAACGCCCTTCGTTTCACCCGCGAACACGTCGTGATGACGGCGCTGCAGGGGCGCCCGCACCGGCAGGAGGCGGCGACCCAGCGCGCCGTCGACGTCGCGCAGGGACACCTCCCCGGTGGCGGGACCGGGGCGTGGTCCGACGTGATCCCGCTGTCCGGGGCCCGCGTCGCCCTGGTGGTCGGACAGGTGCAGCAGCCCGGCATCAGTGCCGTGGCGACGATGAGTCAGCTCCGGACCGCCGTGCACAGCCTGGCGGCGCTGGACCTCGAGCCCCACGAACTGCTCGCGCGGCTGCACACCACCACGCTCCGGCTGGCCGAGGAGCAGGACGACCCGACCGGTGTCGGCACCCCCACCGCGAGCTGCACGCTCGCCGTCCACGATCCGGTCGACGGACGGCTCGACATCGCCCGCGCGGGCGGGTCGCTCCTCTGCCTCGTCCGGCCGGACGGTTCGGTGGATCCCGCTCTGCTGCCGGCGGGCCCACTGCTCGGCGCCGAGGGGCCGCCGTTCCCCTGCACCGCGGAGATACTTCCCGAAGGCAGCACCCTGTGCCTGGCCTCACCCGCCGTCCCCTCGCCGACCGGCGCGTCCACGGAGCGGCTGGTCGGATCACCCACCGGCACGTCCACGGAGCGGCTGGTCGAAGCCCTCGCGCATCCCGGACGCAGCCCGCGGCACATGGCCGACGAGGTGCGGAAACTCATCACTCCCGACGCGGCGCTCCTCGTGGTCCGGACACGCCGCCTTCCGGACGAGGAGCTGGCCGAGTGGAACGTCCCCGCCGAGCCGACGGCGGTGTCCCGGACCCGGCGAGAGGTCGCACAACGGCTCGGGGAATGGGGACTGGACGTCGACCCGTTCGCCGTCCAGCTGGTCGTCAGCGAACTCGTCACCAACGCCATCCGGTACGGCGCCGAGCCCATCACCCTGCGGCTCCTCAAGGGAGAAACCACCCTCACCTGCGAAGTGAGCGACGCCGCGCTCAGCGCCCCCTACCTGCGTCACGCGAAAGCGCACGAGGAGGGCGGGCGCGGACTGCACATCTGCGCCACCGTCACCGACGACTGGGGCGTGCGCTACTCGGACACCCACAAGACGGTGTGGACGGAGGTGGCGGTGGGCGGGACGAAGCAGCCGGCGTGACGACCGCCCCGAGATGCCCGTCGGACTGCTGCGTCAGGCCGACGGTCCCGGCGCGCGCCCCTGCCGCTCGCATCCCGCCGCCCCGGCAGCCGCGCGGCCGGCGCGGTGAGATCCGGGTGACGGGGAAGAAGGCTGCGGTCGGCATACCGGGGCGGTTGGTCCGCCCCGGTGCGGACCAACCGTGCGGGAGGCCGCATACTCGGTGATCGTCCGCCCGTGCCGGTGACTGCGACGGGTGCGCCGACGTCAGCAGGAGAAAGGACCGATGGGGGACATGAACGTGCCGAACGAACCGGCCGTGCCGGAAGAGGTCGAGAGCCCCGCGCTGCGGGCCCAGCCGACCGGAGGCCTGGCGCGGTGGATGCTGCGCCACCGGGTGCAGCCGGTGGGCCCCGCGGCCGGCGAGGGGCACACCCATCCGCAGTCCTGGTGGAAGGTGATGTGTCTGACCGGGGTCGACTACTTCTCCAGTCTGGCCTACGTCCCCGCCATCGCGGCTCTCGCCGCGGGCGCCGTCTCCCCGCTGGCGACGCTGCTGATCGTGGCCTTGACCCTGGTGGGCATGCTGCCGATGTACCGCCGTGTCGCACGGGAGAGCCCGCACGGCGCCGGCTCGGTGGCGATGCTGGAGGACCTGCTGCCGTTCTGGTGGGGCAAGCTCTTCGTGCTGGTCCTGCTCGGCTTCGTGGCCACGTCGTGGATCATCACGATCACCCTGTCCACCGCGGACGCCTCCGTCCACGTGGTGGAGAACCCCTTCTTCCCGCAGGCTCTGCACGGACACGAGGTCGGCCTCACCGTGACCCTCCTGCTGCTTCTCGGCGGGGTGTTCCTGCTCGGGTTCAGTGAAGCGGTGAAGGTGGCCATCCCGCTCGTCGGTGTCTTCCTGGCGCTCAACGCCGTGATCATCGGGGTCGGCGTGGCGGACGTCTTCACGACACCGGGCGCGTTCTCGGCGTGGACCGACGCCCTCGGCGACGGCGGAGGCGGCTTCGGCGATCTGGTCGGGCCCGCCGTGCTGGCGTTTCCGCTGCTGGTCCTCGGCCTCTCCGGTTTCGAGACCGGCGTGAGCATGATGCCCCTCGTGGCCGCGAAGGGCGACGACCCCGAGCAGCAGCTGCGGTCGCGGATCCGCAACACGCGCCGGCTGCTGACCACCGCCGCCCTGATCATGAGCGTCTACCTGCTGGCCGCGAGCTTCGTGACCACCGTCCTCATCCCGCACAAGGAGTTCGAGTCCGGCGGCGAGGCCAACGGACGCGCCCTGGCCTGGCTCGCGCACGAGAAGGTCGGCGAGGTGTTCGGCACCGCCTACGACATCAGCACCATCCTGATCCTGTGGTTCGCCGGCGCGTCCGCGATGGCCGGACTGGTCAACATCGTGCCCAGGTATCTGCCGGACTACGGGATGGCCCCGGAGTGGGGCCGCGCCGTGCGCCCCGTCGTGATCGTCTACACCGCCCTCTGCGTCGCCATCACCATCGCCTTCGACGCCGACGTGGACGCGCAGGCCGGCGCGTACGCCACCGGCATCCTGGCCATGATGGTCTCCGGCGCGTTCGCCGTCACGATCTCGGTCGTGCGCAGCGGCCGGCGTGCGGCGGGGACGGGCTTCGCGCTGCTGACCGCGGTGCTGTTCTACGCCCTGGTGGCGAACATCGTCGACAAGCCGGACGGGATCGCCATCTCCGGATTCTTCATTGCCGGGATCATCATCGTGTCGCTGATCTCCCGGGTCTCGCGCACCACCGAACTGCGCGCCGACCGGATCGTGTTCGACGAGGGCGCCCGCCGGTTCATCACCGACACCCTCGCCCACGACAACTCCATCAACATCATCGCCAACCGGCGTCAGGCCGGCGACAGCGCCGAGTACGCGTACAAGGAACGCGAGCAGCGCGGCACGAACCCGGTGCCGGGCCCCGCCGACGTGCTGTTCCTCGAGATCGACGTGGTGGATCCGTCCGACTTCAGCGAGACCCTCTCCGTACACGGGGTGGAGGTCGACGGCTACCGGGTCCTGCGCGCCGAGGCCCCCGCCGCCCCGAACGCCATCGCCGCGATCCTGCTGGCCCTCCGCAACGCCACCGGTGTCCAGCCGCACTGCTACTTCGCCTGGGCCGAGGGAAGCCCCCTGAAGCACATGTTCCGCTACTTCCTGCTCGGCCGCGGCGACACGGCTCCGGTCACCCGTGAGATCATCCGCAGCCACGAACCCGACCCCGACCGCCGTCCCGGCATCCACGTGGGCGGCTGACGCGGAGAACGAGGCCGCCGCCCGGCCCCCTGAGTGAGGGGGCGCGGGCGGCGGCGGGGGAACAGGGGAGCGTCAGACGTTGACGCCGAAGTCGGAGGCGATGCCGGACAGGCCGGAGGCGTAACCCTGGCCCACCGCACGGAACTTCCATTCGGCGCCGTGCCGGTACAGCTCCCCGAAGACCATCGCGGTCTCGGTGGAGGCGTCCTCGGACAGGTCGTAGCGCGCGAGCTCCTGACCGCCCGCCTGGTTGACGACACGTATGAACGCGTTGCGGATCTGGCCGAAGCTCTGGCCGCGGCTGTCGGCGTCGTGGATCGAGACCGGGAAGACGATCTTGTCGACACCGGCGGGTACGGCGGCGAGGTCCACCTTGATGGACTCGTCGTCGCCCTCGCCCTCACCGGTGAGGTTGTCACCGGTGTGCTCCACCGAACCGTCGGGGCTCTTCAGGTTGTTGTAGAAGACGAAGTGCTGGTCGGAGAGGACCTTGCCCGCAGCGTCCACCAGGAGCGCGGACGCGTCGAGGTCGAAGTCTGCGCCGGTGGTGGTCCGCACGTCCCAGCCCAGACCGACGAGGACCGCCGTCAGGCCCGGCGCCTCCTTGCTGAGCGATACGTTGCCACCTTTGGACAGGGAAACTCCCACGCTGTTCTCCTCCGCGTCAGGGCCAGTTGGGCACCCGCACCGGAATGAGCGGACCCGCACGAAATCTACACGGGCCGGCATCCGGCCGGTCGGCGGAGCCGTCCGGTTGCGGTACCGGCAACCCCCGGGGAAGCGTTGATCATTGGTGGGTGAGGGTGGCGAGGAGCGGGGGTAACCGGGGAGGGTGGTGTGAACAGGCCCTCGGACCAGGGCTCGGGGACCGCCCAGCGCGCGAAGTGGGGCGGGGCCGGACGGCATCCGGCCCGGACAACGGCCGGCGGGAACAGAGGAGTGTCGGTGAGGGAACAGCGTCAGGACCGCGACTGGACGGCTATGACGCCGGGAGACTTCGACCGGGACGCCCCCCTGCGGCTGAGCATCGGCACGGGGCCCACCGCGGTGCCGGCCGAACCGGACGAGTACGGCACCGAGCCCCTCTTCGGCAACGAGACACCGGTCCGGAACTCCGGCCGTCGCGCCCAGCGCCGGTCCGCGCCCGTCGACCAGGAACAGCTCTTCTGACCGGCCCGCCGCCCGCGTACGCCCGCGCGGGCTCTACGCCCGCGCACGGCCGCGTGACGACAGGCCGTTCAGGCGCCGAGGGCTGGGCGGAGAGCGGGGTAGCAGGGGATGACCGCGTCGAGGCCGATGATCTGCATGACCCGCAGCACGCCCTCCGGGGGAGCGGCCAGGCGAAGCCAGCCCTGCGCCTCCACGGCGGCCCGTTGGGCGGAGATGAGGACGTTGACACCGGTGGAGTCCATGAAGGTCACGCCGCTGAGGTCGACCACGATCCGCGGAGCGGAGGTCGGGCCTTCCGGGAGCAGGGCCTGCTGGAGGTGGTCACGGATGCGGTGGTCGATCTCACCACGCAGGGCCACGACCCGGACGGCGTCGACGGCGGCGGTGCCGATCGACAGCGGCGCGGGTCGTGCTGCTTCGTGAGCGTCTGTCACCGATTCCCCGACTGCACTCGCTGGTAGGCCCTGTGGGCGACGACATGCGTGGAGAGCCTGCCCCGCCGGTGCGCGAGAAATGCACCCGTGCCGGCCCCGGACGAAAGAACCGTGGATGCATGGGTGGGGGAGTGCGGGGTAGGCGCGCGCGTGAACGGGGGAACGAAGGTGGATTTGGTGCAGTCAGGTTCCGGCAGCGAGGAAGGCGGCGACGGGATGCCGGCTTCCCGGCCGACAAGGACCGCCGTCGCTCTCGAAGGTGATGGCGCCTGCATCGCCGAGGCCCGACGTTTCGCGGCCGCTTTTCTCACCGGCGTCCAGGCCGGACAAGGCATCCCGGTGTCCGCGCGGGCGATGGACCTGACCCAGTTGGTGGTCAGCGAACTGGTCACCAACGCCCGTAAGTACGCCCCCGGGCCCGTGCTGCTGGAACTGCGCATCGTCGACTCCGCGGTGGAGGTGACCGTGTGGGACAGCGATCCGCGTCTTCCGGAGGCCCGGGACGCCGACCCCGGCCGGGTCGGACAGCACGGTCTGGAGATCGTCATGGCCGTCACGTCGGGCTTCGAGGTCGAGCGGCAGCCGGTCGGCAAGCGCATCACCGTTCGCCTCGCCCTGTCGGACGAGGCCGAAGGAAAGCCCGGCGCACGCCCGTAGTGGCGAGTCCGGACGCGGGCGGCCGACCGGGGCGGCCCGAGCGTCCGAGGCAGGCACGGCCGGGCGGATTGCACGGTGAGCCATGGGCACGCGTCGGCCCTCCCGGGGGGAGGGCGCGGGAGGGACGGCGCGGTCCCGTCCGGACAACCGCGCACGGACAGGACCAGGTGGTTTCCGCCCCGGAGGGGGAGGATCACCGCGATCCCAGCATGGCACTGCATTCGGCCACACAACAGTGTTGTGACCGAAACCTGTCGCGGGGAGACAGCCGGTCCGCGCCCTCGGAGCGGATGCCCGGAGCCCCCCGCCGCAGCCGTCCCCGGCACGTCGTCACGCGAGCGCCGTACCCGGCCCCGCGGACGTCGGCGGGCCCGGTGCCGTCAGGTGCGGACCCGGCGGCTGATCAGGTGCGTACGCAGCCGTTGCAGCGGCGGCAGGAGACCGTAGATGACGATCGGCACCGCGACGGTGGCCAGGACCAGGGTGCGCAGGATCGTCGGCGCTCCGTCGAGCAGGCCGAGACCGCGCAGCAGCAGTTGCAGCACGGTGAGGGTGGGGAAGACGGCCAGCCAGATCATCAGCGCCATGTGATGTCTGGGCGGTGGGCCGACTCGTGGTGCCGGTCGGGCGGGGGAGTACTCGCTCATGTCGGGTTGATCCTCACTGGCTGACGGAAGGTGCTGAGGGACAGGGTCGATGGACGGGAGCGGTTTCACAGGCCGTGCCGACGGTCGCCGAGGACGGCTTCGGTGACCTGCCTTTCCATCTCCGGCGAGAATGCCGGGAGTCGGGCGCTGTGGTCGTCCTTGCGGGCATACGAAGATCCGGCACACGCTGTCGTCGAACGTCACCGCCCGTCGAGTCGGAGTCGTCGACCGTGGCGGGGGCCCCGCCGGCTTCGGTGTATCCATTTCCTGTCATGCCGCCAGGTTGCGTGCCAGGCGGACCCCGCCCCACTTTTGTTGCTGTTTCCGGGACAAGTTTGCCGTTCCGGCGAACCGGGCGGTGCAATGCGTACGTGGAAGCCCTGCCCCCTGTCGCCTCAGTCCTGTCCGACGTCGCCCCGCGACTCAGACGCCTGCGTGCCCGGCGGGGAGTCACCCTGACGGCGCTGGCCGAGGTCACCGGCATCTCCAGGAGCACCCTGTCCCGCCTGGAGACCGGCCGACGTCGCCCGAGTCTGGAACTGCTGCTGCCCCTCGCGCGTGCCTACCGGGTGTCACTGGACGAACTCGTCGCTGCCCCGGAGGCCGACGGTCCCCGGATGAGCCCGGGCCTCCGCCGCCGGGTCGACAGCCGCACCGCGCTGCCGCTGGCCCGGCAGTCCACTGCGCGGGAGGCCTGGAAAGTGATCATCCCGGCGACGGTCCGGGAGCCGGATCTCCGGGTGCACGAGGGCTACGAGTGGCTGTACGTCCTCTCCGGGCGGTTGCGCCTCGTCCTGGGCTCCCACGACCTGGTGCTCGGCCCCGGCGAGGCCGCCCAGTTCGACACCCGGCTCCCGCACTGGTTCGGAAGCACCGGCAGACACCCCGTGGAGATCCTCAGCCTCTTCGACCACCGGGGCGAGCACATACGCGTACGTACCCGGCCCCGCTGACGCGCCCGAAAACCGGTGGAGCGGCACCGCCCCTCGCCACTACCGTGCTGCCGATACCACGTCGTCTGAGCAAGGACGTCCCGTTGTACACCCTGTGAGACCTCCCGAGCGATGAATCGTCGCGCGTCGCGCATGTGCGCCGCGCTCCTCTTTGCTGCGGACTTCTCACTGAAACCGGTGTACTTCTGTGCTCGAAAACTGGGTGGTCATACCCACCTGCCTGCCGCTCGTTCTCCGTCGTTGCCACGCGTGCGCGTCCGAACGCTTCCGTGCGGACGGCAAGTTCCGCGTCAACGCACATCACAAGCGCCTCGACGCCTGGCTCCTCGTGCTCTGTACCGCCTGCGGGGAAACCGCGAAGCTCACGGTCCTGGAGCGCGTGAACGTGCGCTCCGTACGACCAGGGCTGCTGGACCGGCTGCACGCCAACGACCCTGTTCTGGCAGCCGACTTGCTCCAGGACCCGGACATACGGCGTCGCAATCGCATCGCCCTCGACTGGGACAACGCCTGGCGCCTCGAAACCGGAGGATCGGGTCGCCCGGACCGTGTGGTGATCGACGTCTCGGTTTGCTTCGCGGCTCGGATCCCTGTCCGGCCGGCCCGACTGATCGCCGAAGGGTGCGGCCTTTCGCGGGCCGAGGTCGAAAGACTCCTCACGGGAGGGAAGCTCGTTTCGGCGGTCCGCCTGAGCGGCAGGCTCTCCGACGACTTCACGTTCACGCTCAAACGCTGAGCCGTCAAAGGGACTTGAAGGTTCCTGCGGCGGCACAGGTGGCCGAGCGCCGCCCCGACCGGACGGTACCGCCGATGGCTGGCACCGTCCGGTCGGGGCGGCCGTGCGCGTGCCGATCACCGTCGTCGAGGACGGCCGGGACCTGTCCTCGATGGCGGCATCGTGACTGACACCGCCTACCGTCTGCCGCCCGCAGGGCGGGCCGGCCTCACTTCAGGTGCCGGTCCAAGAACCGGCATCCGTCCTCCAGCTCGAACCACGGGGTGCCGGTGTGCCCTCCCAGATTGGCGTGCAGTGTCTTCTCCTTGCTGCCGAAGGCGTCGAACAGGTCCAGGGCCCGTTGCCGGGGGTTGCCGTAGTCGTCCCACTGCAACAGGAACAGCAGCGGAATGGTGATCTGCCCGGCCTCCTCGCGCTGGGCACGGGGCACGTACCCCCCGGCGAAGAAGCCCGCGGCCGCGATGCGCGGCTCGGCCACCGCCAGCCGGATGCCGAGGGCGGTCCATCCCCCGGAGTACCCGACCGGGCCGCCGATCTCGGGCAGCTCGAGGAGGGCGTCCAGAGTGGTCCGCCATTCCGGGACCGCGTTTTCGACCAGCGGGCCGATGAAGGACTCGAAGATCTCGTCGACCGGCTCGCCGGCCTGCATCGCCCGCCGGAGGTCGGCGCGGGCCTGCTCGTCGGCGGCGGAACGGGGCCGGACACCGCATCCGGCGGCGTCGATGGTGGCCACCGCGTAGCCGCGCGCCGCGGTGTACCGGGCCCGGGCCACCAGCCGGGGTTCCGCCTTGGGCAGGCCGTTGTTGTGGGCCATCAGGACCAGTGGGGCCGGTGCGGCGGATCCGGGCGTCCACAGGGTGCCGGGGATCTCGCCTAGGGTGAATTCGCGCTCGATGACGCCGTCGTCGAGGCGCTTCTCAGAAGTGACGTGCATGGTCGTGCCTTTCGGGAGTGCTCTTGAACGGCGCTCCCGGACGACCTATCGCCCGACCGTGACCCCGGAGGGGAGCACCCATGTCGATACTGCGTTCACGGGTACCACCTCCTCGTTCTCTCGCACGGCCTCCGGGAGACTAGCAACGGTCACCGTGGTCCGCCAACGATTTCTCGGGGAGGCCGCAGGATGCGACCAGGCGTGCCCGAAGTGGTTTCTGGATGATGTACGGCACAGGCCCTACGCTCACCGCATGACCTTGGAATGGGAACAGGTAGTCGTTCACTCCGTGGATCCGATGGCCTTGGGACAGTGGTGGGCCGAGGCTCTCGGCTGGGTTGTCGTCCACTCCTCCGACGAGGAGTTCGAGATCCGCCAGGAGCCGGATCGCCTGCCGGGACTGGACTTCGTCCGGATCGACGAGAGCAGGAAGGCCAAGAGCCGGCTGCATCTCGACTTCAGGCCTGATGACCAGGACGCCGAGGTGGCTCGGCTGGAGGCCCACGGCGCACGGCGTGTCGACATCGGCCAGGGTGTTCAGTCGTGGGTGGTACTGGCGGACCCCGAAGGCAACGAGTTCTGCGTCCTCGGCCAACGGCGCCAGTAAGGGCGGACGTCCTGCTGCGAGGCGGGGTCCCGGACAAGGGGTAGACGCCCGGCTGCGAGGCGGGGCCCCGGACCGGCGCCGGGGTCACAGGCCGCGGGCGTCGGCGAGGCCCGCGGCCTGACCGAGCACGCGGATCGGGACGCGGCCCGTGCTGTGCGCGTCGTTGAAGGACGCGACCGAGTCGACGGTGTCGCCGAACTGACGGCGGATGGTGTCCAGCACGACGCGTGCGGCGTCCGCTTCCAGGCCCCGGTCGCCGCCCGCCTCCCTGCGCAGCGCTCCGAGCAGACAGACCGCACCGTCTTCGTCGGTCAGCGCACCGGCACACCAGCCGTCCGTCTGCACCCGGCGGTGGGCGCGCTGCAGGAGCGCGGCCACCGGCGTGGGGTACGGCGCTGCCGGCGGTGGGAGGGCGGGGGGAAGCGGGACGGTGACGACCTCGGCCAGGTCGACCGGTTCGGTGGGGATATGGGCGGTGCGCACCTCGTGGGCGACGGCGGCTTCCTCCAGCCGGACGGTCATGGCCGCGTCCGCGGCGGCCATGCGGGCCTCCAGGGTGAGTTCTGCGGACGGCGGAGCGGCGGATGAAGCGGGCTGCCGGTGCGGGGCGATGACTGGGGCGGGCGCGGGCGCGGGGTCTGGCATCGGGTCCTCCCGGGACGTCGAGAGCGCTGCCGGGGCCGGCGGTCTCCCCTCGTTGTGCTGGAGCGAGGCCTTCCGCGGCGTGCGCCACGCTGGTCCGAGAGCGGAAATTCAGCCGGTCAGCGCGCCGGAAGCGCGGGCCGAGGCAGGTACCGGGACTGCGCGAAGGGGCCGAGCCCGCCGGTAGACGGCCGGTGGCAGGCCCCGGCCTTTTCGGCAGCGATGCCCGACCCTGCCGTTACCGCACCCTCCACCTCGTCGTTCTTGTAGCGCGTTGCCGACTCACGGGGCGTCCTCTGCCCCTGCGACGGGCCGAAGGGCGCTGCTCGACTCACGGACAGGGGGGGTTTTGGTGAGCGGGTGGGTCACTGTAGGTCTCGGAGTTGCGGCCCTGTGTCCTCTGCCCGGCTTGTCCGGCGGGGCCACCGGCGTCGACATCGATCACGCCGCCGCCCACATCGTCGTATGCACTCCCGGGGCGTGGGTCGAGATCGGCGAGACACCGACCGCCCCGGAGACCAAACCCCCCACCCCGGCACCCGTACCCGCCTCGCCGGCCCCGGCCCCGGCGCCGCCGCCGGCTCCTCCCGGCCCGCCCGCGGCTGCGGCCCCACCGGCCCCGCACGGTGCGCCGCCGCGAGCGGCACCGAGGCGAGCCGCACCACCGACGACACCGGCGCCCGCTCCCGAGCCGCCGTCGGTCCACCGGGTACGGCCGGCCAGACCCGCCCCGCCGGACGCGGCCGTCTTCCACTGGGTGCCGCGGCGTCACTACACCGGCGGCCCACGGCGCCCCGTCCCCGTGGGCATGTCGACGGTCATGACCACGACCGTCGTCACCACACCCGCGATCCTGGCCGCCGCCGTCCTGCGGCCCGGCTCCCGCCGGCGCAGCCGCGGCTGACCGCGCCCCACCACCGTCAGCCGTGGCTGATCGCCGTCCACCACCGTCAGCCGCGCGTGACCGCCGCCCACCGGCGTCAGCCGCGGCTGACCGCCGTCCACCGCCCCCACTCACGTAGTCCTGGAGTTCTCCCGTGCCGGAATGGATGATCTACACCCTGGCTTCCGTGCTGGTCTGCGCCCTGGTGGTCGCGGTCACCGTGATGCGCCATCGCCGCCTCGCCGACGAGGACACGTCGCAGACACCCGACGTGCTGGAGTACATGGTGATGATGGTGGGCGTCGTCTACGCCATCGTCCTGGGCCTGGCCATCGCCGGCGTGTGGGAGGCCCGCAGCGCCGCGGAAGACACCGTCCAGCGCGAGGCGCAGGCCCTCTACGAGATCAACCAGCGCCTGGACGTCTACCCGGCCGCCTTCCGCGGTCAGGTGCGCGACCACATCGACACCTACGCCCGCCACGCCGTCACGGCCGAATGGCCGGCCATCCAGGACGACGAGGACCCCGGAGCCGAAGGCGCCCGGCTGATGGGCCGCATCCGGGCCGACATCGCCCACCACTCTCCCGCCGACGAACTCCAAGCCCAGTCCTATCAGCCGCTGTTGGACCAGGTGGCCGCCGCGGACGACGCCCGGCACCAGCGCCTCGACAGCGTAGGCACCACCCTTCCCGGCGTGGTCTGGTTCGGCCTCATCGCCGGGGGAGCCGTCACCCTCGGCCTGCTGTACACCCTGCAGATCCGCCACTCGCCACGTGAACTGCTCCTGGCCACCACCTTCAGCGCGCTGGTGGTCCTCCTGCTGTTCATGGTGTGGAGCTTCGACGCCCCCTTCGGACACTCCGGAGCGGACTCGGCCCAGCCCCTGCGGGATCTGTACGCCACCAGTGCCTGACGCCACGCCGGGATGAGGTCCGGCGAATCCCTTCGTCGGGAAGAGGGTGGCAGGCACCCGACGCCGCGCAGCGCGGCGTCGGGTGCATCGGTCGGACGGTCATGATCGGTCAGCTGCGCGGGGCGGGAGCCGTCACGACGACCTGCCAGGCGGTGTGGACGACGGGCAGGCCGCCCCGCGGTGCTCTCGCCGCCCCGTGCCGCGCCCCGGGCCTCAGCCGCGACGCTCAGGCGGGGTGGTCCGGTTGCTGTTCGGGCGGTGTACCGCCGCCTTCGCCGCCGCCCTTGTCACCCCGGTCCGTGCCTTTCGCACGGCCGCTGCCCTTGGCGGGCTGGGACGCCTTCAGTGACTGACTGTCCTCCGGCGTCGCCCCTCCCTTGTCGCTTCGCCGCAGCTCGGGCTGCTGAGGATTGGGCATGATCGTCACTCCTCTCACTCCTGCAAGACCGGCATCACGGCTACGGGTCACCGGGACGACGTGAGACAAACGTGCCTGGCCGACGCGGCCGGAAGGGCCAGGTCCCTGCCGTTCACGAGCCCGGCCGGGGCGGGTCGGCGGGCGCGGGCTGCTGACGAGCGTCATCCGTGCCGCCGACGCCCCGGAGCGGCCACCGCGCGTCCGCTTCCTGCGTGGGCATCTCCCGGAACCGGTTCTCGGCGCCGGGGGCCGATCGGGCGTTGTCTGTTTGATTCGCCCGGATCCGGGTGCTCGTCACAGTGGCCACACATCGCGAACCGATTTTCCGGACGCACTGACCGACTTCGTTCAGGAGTGAACCATGACGACCGGACTGGAACCGCGCCCGCGAGCCGAGGGCCCTCCGGACGAGGGCCCGCCCCACGCCCGCCGAGCGCGGAACGGCTCGCCCGGCGTCCTTCGGCACGATCCGCTCGTCCGTCGGCTCGGGTGGGCCAGCGCGTTGCTAGGACTGCCCCAGGTGGCCAAACCCGGGCCGTTCGCACGCGGCCTGGGAGTGGCAGAGGAGCCCCGCCACCGCCTGGCCACCGCGGCGGTGGGCGTACGCGAGCTGACGGCGGCGGGGGGGGGGGGGGGGGGTGGGGGGGGGGTGGGGGGGGGGGGGGGGGGGGGGTGGGTGGAGGTTGTGAGCACGTGGACGGGGAGGCTCGTGTCGTACTCTCTCCTCAGTCAGGCACCTAGGTTGAG
>NZ_JBWKDS010000051.1:38025-59724 GCF_056435845.1 Streptomyces sp. NPDC043867
CCCTCTTCCTCTTCCAGAGGGCCGGGGAGGAAACAAATACCCCCCCCCCCCCCTTACCCATCGCGGGGGGGGGAACACGAGAGGGGACGACGCCCCCCCCCCCCCCCCCCCCCCCCCGCCCCGCCTGGCTGTGGGGCCGTGTCGGTGGCGACGTCATCGACCTGACGCTGCTGGCCGGAGCACTGAAGAACCACGACGGCCGCAGGAGCGGCCGCACCGCACTCGCCACCGCGGCGGTCGCGGCGATCGCCGCCACCGACGTCTACGCGGCCGTGACCCGTTCGAGCAGGAGCATGCCCATGGAACTCACCGCAAGCACGACCGTGATCCGATCTCCGCAGGAGGTGTACGCGCACTGGCAGCAGTTGGACCGGCTGCCGACCTTCATGGCCCACCTGGACGAGGTGCGGTCCACCGGAGGGCGCATCAGTCACTGGAAGGCGTCCGCACCGTTCGGCACCAGCGTGGAGTGGGACGCCGAGATCGTCAAGGACGTACCCGGGCAGATCCTGGCCTGGCGGTCCCTGGAGGGCGCCGACATCGACAACTCCGGCGAGGTCCGGTTCGTCCCCGCGCCCGGCGGCCGGGGGACCGAGGTCCACGTCACCCTCCGCTACGACGTCCCGGGCCGCGCGCTCGGCAAGGCCGTGGCGCGCTACTTCGGTGAGGAACCCTCCCAGCAACTCGACGACGACCTGCGCCGGTTCAAGCAGGTCGTGGAGACGGGCGAGGTAGTCCGTTCGGAAGGGGCGCCGGGTGGCAAGCGGGCCCGCGAGGAGTTCCCCCAGCACCCCGCCCAGCCGCTCACCAAGGCCGAGCTCAAGGAGGCACTGTCGTGAAGGCGACCTGCTGGATGGGAAAGAACAAGGTCAAGGTCAAGAAGGTCCCCGACCCGTCGATCCTCAACAGGCGTGACGCCATCATCCAGGTCTCCTCGACGGCGATCTGTGGATCCGACCTCCATCTGCTCGACGGGTACGTCCCCAGCATGCAGAAGGGGGACATCCTGGGCCACGAGTTCATGGGCGAGGTCGTCGAGGTGGGCCCCGGAGTCGACGGCAGCAAGCTCCAGGTCGGCGACCGTGTCGTGGTGCCGTTCCCGATCGCCTGCGGCTCCTGCGCCGCGTGCCAGGCGGAGTTGTACTCCTGCTGCGAGAACTCCAACCCCAACGCGGGCATCGCGGAGAAGCTCTTCGGCCACCCCACGGCGGGGATCTTCGGCTACTCGCACCTCACCGGCGGCTACGCCGGAGGCCAGGCGGAGTACGCGCGCGTGCCCTTCGCCGACTTCAACCCGCTGAAGATCGAGTCCAACCTCTCCGACGAGCAGGTCCTGTTCCTCTCCGACATCCTCCCGACCGGGTACATGGGCGCCGAGATGTGCGACATCCAGGACGGGGACGTGGTCGCCGTGTGGGGCGCGGGACCGGTGGGGCAGTTCGCCATGGACAGTGCCCGGATGCTCGGCGCGGCGAAGGTCATCGCGATCGACAAGGTGGGCTACCGGCTCGACATGGCCGCCGCCGAGGGCTACACCACCATCAACTTCGAGGACGTCGACGTGCGTTCGGCCCTGCTGGACCTGACGGGCGGGCGCGGGCCGGACAAGTGCATCGACGCAGTGGGCCTGGAGGCGACCCACGGCTCGGGACACGTTCACCTCTACGACAAGGCCAAGCAGACCGCGCGCTCGGAGACCGACCGTCCGCACGTACTGCGTCAGGCGATCATGTCGTGCCGCAGCGGAGGCATCGTCTCGGTGGTCGGCGTCTACGGCGGCTTCGTCGACAAGTTCCCGGCCGGGGCCTGGATGAACAGGTCGCTGACCCTGCGCACCGGGCAGTGCCACGCCCAGCGGTACATGAAGCCCCTCCTGGAGCGCATCGAGCGGGGAGAGATCGACCCGACGCGAGTGATCACCCACACCATGCCGCTCAGTGAAGCGCCCCACGGCTACGACATCTTCAAGAACAAGCAGGACAAGTGCGAGAAGGTCGTCCTGAAGGCCTGACCGGAACCCGGCCCGACCGCACGGCAGCCCAACCACACGACCGCACGGCAGCCCGACCGCACGGCAGCAGCACGGCCGCACGGGCCGCGACGGCTGACCCGTCGCTGCCGTGCGGTCGTGCCTGTACTGACAGCACGTGTCCGTCACCCATCGCCGGCTCCCGGCGCACGCTCATGGGATTCATTCGCGAGACGGGTCCGCGGTCCCCCATGTCCGCGCGGAACTCGTACCAGTTCGGGACACGCAGGACGCATCCGGTCAGTGGCGGTCAGACCGAGTACTCGCCCCGGACCTGTGGAGAATCCAGTCCGGTGCAGACCCGGATGACCCTGAACATGTCAGGTACGAGCGTGACCGCGACCATGGTCCTCTCGGATTTCGGGAAGCCGGTGCACATGACGGCTCCGAAGGCCGGGAACACCTTCCCGATACGGAGCGCCACCGGCGTGCGGAACGGCTGATCCGGTGGCCGGCGCAGCGCCCCGGCCGCGGTCACGGTGGGCGCTGGCGTACTACGTCAGGGACGTCCGCGTTCAAGGTCGGTCGGCGCCCGTCCGCTCACGCAGACATGGCTTCCTCGCCGTCCCCGGCGTCCTTCGCGCAGGCGGCGGCCAGCTCGTCGAGTGACAGGTTCAGTGCGTGGGCCAACGCCGCCACGGTGAAGAAGGCCGGTGTCGGGGCCCGGCCGGTCTCGATCTTGCGGAGGGTTTCCGCGGACACCCCGGCGGCCGCCGCCACGTCGACCATGCTGCGGTCGCCGCGGGCCCGGCGCAGCAGGATGCCGAAGCGCTCTCCGCGCTGCCGCTCCTGCGGACTCAAAGGAACTCTCACCATGCCCGTGATACTAATACCGGTATAAGTATTGGGCGACGTCGCACGGCTAGGAGCCATGACACATGGTGGAAATCAAGACCGACACGGCACTGCAGGCGATGCGAGAAGCCGGACGCGTCGTGGCGGACGCGCTTGCGTCCGCCCGTGCGGCGGCGGCCGTGGGAGTGCGTCTGCGGGAGCTCGACGAAGCCGCCCGCGCCGTCCTCGCCGAGGCCGGTGCACGTTCTCCGTTCCTGGGCTACCGGCCCTCCTTCGCGCCCGTCCCCTTCCCGGCCGTGATCTGCGCGTCCGTCAACGACGCCGTCGCACACGGCATCCCCGGCGACTACCGCCTGCGCGACGGTGACCTGGTCAGCGTCGACTGCGGCGCCGAACTCGGCGGCTGGACCGGCGACGCCGCGATCAGCTTCACCGTCGGCACCGCTCGCCCGGCAGACCTCGAACTCGTCGCCGCCACGCAGCAGGCCCTGGACGCCGGGATCGCCGCCGCCGCCGTCGGCCACCGGATCGGCGACATCTCCCATGCCATCAGCACGGTCGCCCGCAAGGCCGGCTGCGGCATGCCGGCGGACTTCGGCGGCCACGGCATCGGCCGCCAGATGCACGAAGACCCCCACGTCCCCAACCACGGACGGCCCGGCCGCGGGTTCCCCCTGCGCCACGGCCTCACCCTCGCCATCGAGCCCATGCTCATGGCCGGAGGACACAACGACTACTACACCGACCCCGACGGTTGGACCCTGCGCACCATCGACGGCAGCCGGGCCGCCCACTTCGAACACACCGTCGCCATCACCGAGGACGGCCCCCGCATCCTCACTCTGCCCTGACCTCGGATCGCGTGATGTCCAGATCAAGGCGCGCAGACGGCCGTCCCGTGCCCTCGATGCTCCGTCGAGGCGGCGCGGTGCCCCGGGTCGGGGCTCCGTGCAGGCCACCGGCGGAAGACGGCGAAAAGGCCGATGAGCGCCTCCAGGGAGTAGCCATCGGCCTTTTCGCCGCCGCGTCGGTCAGCCGACGTGGAAGGAACCGGCGTCGAAGGTCTTGACCACGATGTCGCCCACGCGGACGTGGCTGCCGTCCACCCAGCCGCCGTCGATGTCCGAGTCATGGGCGGCAGCGGGGGACGCGGCGAGGAAGCCGACAGCGGCCAGACCGACCAGCACCAGGGAAATACGCCGAAGCATGGAATTCTCCTTCGAGTGAGGGACTGCCACGACTGTTGCCCAGCCGACGGTCCGCCGCACGTCGGGTCGACCGGGCGGGTGGCGCCCGGTGCTCCCGGTGGCCCCGTCACCCGCCCGGTCCCGCCCGTGCGGACAGCCACCCGAGCAGGCGCCGGCGCACGCCCGGCAGCCGCGGTCACCCGACCGGACCGGGCACGGAATGTCGGGTCCGGCAGGAAGCACGCTGCCTAGCGTGGTGATCGGAACGAAGGAAGGAGACCGGGCGTGCTGGAGCGGCTCAACCAGTCCATGGAGCACATCGAGCGTCACCTGGACCAGCCCGTCGACGTGGCGGAGCTGGCACGGGTCGCGGCCACGTCGGAATATCACCTGCGCCGGATGTTCTCGGCACTCGCGGGGATGCCGTTGTCGGAGTACGTCCGGCGCCGACGGCTGACTGTCGCGGGCGCCGAAGTGCTCTCGGGGCGCGAGTCCTTGCTGGACATCGCCGTGCGCTACGGCTACGGCTCGGGCGAGGCGTTCGCCCGGGCGTTCCGGGCCATGCACGGTGTCGGTCCTGGCGAGGCCAGGCGCGTCGGTGCCTCCCTCGTGTCCCAGCCCCGGTTGGCCTTCCGCCTCACAGTCGAAGGGAACAGCAGCATGCGCTACCGCGTCGTGGACAAACCGGACTTCAGCGTCGTCGGCTTCAAGGCCCGCGTGCCACTGGTGCACACGGGACCGAACCAGGCGATCATCGAATTCGTGCGCGGCATCGAACGGCAGACGCTGGAGCACCTGGAGAAGGTCTCGGACCAGGAGCCGCACGGCATCCTCGCGATCTGCGACGACCTGGATCCGAGCCGCGCCGAGGGCACCGAACTCGACTACTACCAGGGGGTGATCACCTCCGAAGCCGCCCCGGAAGGTGCGTCCACCCTTGGGGTCCCGGCCGGCACCTGGGCGGTCTTCACCACCTCGGGACCCGTACCGGAGGCGATCCAGTACCTGTGGCGAGACGTGTTCACCGAGTGGTTTCCGTCCAACCCGTACCGTAGTCGCCCCGGCCCCGAGATCCTGCGGACGCGCCTGTCACCGGAGGGCACGGCAGCGGACGCGGAGCTGTGGCTTCCCGTGGAGCGGGAACAGGGCTGATCGGGCGATGTCCCGGCCGGGCGGACCGTTGCGCGGACTCACGAGGCGTCACATCGGTGGCCGGAATGACGGATTGGCTTTTGTTCGCCTGGGGGAGGGACTCAGGGAATGTCATGTGCACGACTGCCTACCCCCACAAGGAGGTCGACCATGCACGTCCGAACCACGACCGGCGGTCTGGCTGCCGCTCTGCTGCTGTCCCTGCCTCTGCTCGGCGGCCAAGCCGCTGCCGCGCCGTCACCGAGTGCCGAATCCGTGTCAGCGGCTCGCGTCGTCACCTATGACGCGAGTGGCTCCGCCGAGTTCAGGTCCGCGGTGGACCGGGGCGCCGCCATCTGGAACGAGAGCGTCGACGGCGTCGAACTGCGCCCTGTCGCGTCCGGACAGCGCGCCAACATCCGGGTTCTCGCGGACAACGGCTGGCCCCGCGCCCTGACCACCTCCCTCGGCAACGGAACCGTCTACATCGGCAGGGAGGCCGTGAACCAGGGCTACAACACGATCCGTATCTCCTCCCATGAACTCGGGCACATCCTGGGGCTGCCCGATCGCAAGCCAGGACCCTGCTCCAGCCTGATGTCGGGCTCCAGCGCGGGTGTGGCGTGCACGAACCCCTATCCGAACGCTGCCGAAAAGGCGGAGGTGGAAGGCAACTTCGGCGCGGCGCTCGTCGGACGGACCGGATCGGTTCCGCGCGAATTGGTCACCGTCGGCTGACGTCCTCCCCAGCAGCAGTGCCGACTTGACCACGGCCCCGGGGGCGTCCGCGTCCCCGGGGTACCGGACCCTCACGTCACCAAGGCGACGGGCGGCGGCCATCGTCGATCGCCAGATCGATGGACGCATGTACAGATATGCAAGTACTTTACGGGTCCTTCCTGCGTCGCTATGCTGGCATTTTGTAATCAGTCGCATCTGTAGCGTAATCGGACGGCAGGCCGGCAATCGTGCCCTCGCCTTCGCTCTGATCGCATCTACTGGGTCGGGTACCGAATCCGGAGACCCGCTGCTCCCAGATCAGCACCCCGCGTCGACGACGCAAGCGACGGAGACCATCATGGCCACCAGTTACTGGTTCAACGTCCTGGACTACGGTGCGACCGCCAACGGCGTCACCGATGACACCACCGCAATCCAGTCCGCGATCAACGCGGTGCCCTCCTCCGGCGGAACCGTCGTTTTCCCCGCGGGCACCTACAAGATCTCCTCCGCGTTGGTGACCCGCTCCAACCTGATCCTGCAAGGCGTCAGCGACGGCTCGTCGGTGATCTCGCAGACCAGCACGACGGCCCACGGCCTCACCGGCTCGGACATCACGAGACTGACCATCGAGGACCTCACCGTCCAGGGGCCGGGCAGCGGCAGCGGTAAGGGGATTCTGCTCACGCGATCGGCGAACCCCGCGACCGTCTCCCTGACGTTCTCACGGATGACGGTGAAGTTCTTCGGCAACACCGGCATCGAACTGTCCAACCCGATCGTGTCCACGTTCACCGGAGTGACGTCGGCCAACAACGGCAACCACGGCTGGGACATCCACGGTGTCTCCCAGGGCGCGGCCGGGACGAGTTGCTCGTTCATCTCGTGCTACGCCGACATCGTCACCAACGCCGGCTTCCGTCTCGACACCATGGCCTACTGCTCCTTCGTCGGCTGCGCCGCGGACCACTGCGGCATCGGCTACGAGGTGACCGGCATCGGAAGCCAGGGCATCAGTTTCACCGGATGCGGAGCCGAGTCCGCGGTCAACCGGGGCACCGGCTACGACGGCTACAGCTGGAAGATCAACGCGGCGATCGGCGTGGGTCTGTTCAACCCGTTCACCTACAACAGCCCCAACGTCAGCATCTGGGTCACCGGCGGCGCCCGAGCCGTCAGCATCCTCGGCTTCGCCGAGAACACCCCCACCGGCACGGCGGTCAACTCGATCAAAGTCGACTCCAGCTGCTCCGCCACCCTCGGCGACTGCAGCAACGTGAAACCCCTGTCGCTGGCGGGCAACACCAACATCATCAACGACACCGCCGGCGGCACCGTCGCCGCCGGCTTCGTCTACGGCGCGGACTCGGCCTACTACGAAGGCAGCGTCTCCTCCGGCACGGCGCCGACCTCGGCCGACCATCTGGCGCGCAAGGACTACGTCGACGCCAAGGTCAACCCCGCCCCCGTCACCCTCACCGACGCCCCCACCATCGCCACCAACGCGGCCCTCGGCAACCTCTTCCGCGTCACCCTCCAGGGCAACAGAACCCTGGGCACACCGACCAACCCCACCAACGGTCAACGCGTCACCTGGGAACTCATCCAGGACGCCACCGGAAACCGCACGCTCACCCTCAGCTCGGCCTTCGTGCGGGGCACCACCATCCCCACCGTCACCCTCACGACGACAGCCGGCAAACGGGACTTCCTCACCGCGATCTACAACGCCACCACGAGCAAGTGGTACGTACTCGACTTCGTCAAGGGCTTCTGACCGGCAGGGACGCGGCCCGACCGCAGTGATCCACTTGCCGGGCCGCCCCGGCCGGGGAGAATCGACTGTAGGGCACCACAGTCGGCCGCCATCGCTCGGACAACCCGGCGCCTCAGGGCAGGAACGCGACCTCCTGCCCCGGGCCACGTCGCGTAAGAAGTCCCCTCGGCCGACGGGCGCCACCGGAAGTCGAGGTGTCACTCGTGGGCCAGCCGACCCGGGGGCAGACGCGCAAGCAGGCCTGGGGGCCGGCGTTCGTACGTCAGCGCAGAAATCTCACCTCCGCGGGTCTGACCCTGCCCGGACACATACCCGACCTTCGCCGCGCCGGTCCTGGACGGATCGTCGTGCTGGTGCCCGCGCACGACGAGGAAGCGCTCATCGCCGAGACCCTCCAGTCACTCGCGGCCCAGACCAGACCCGCGGACGAGGTCATCGTCGTAGCCGACCGGTGCGCCGACCGCACCGCTCAGATCAGCACGGCCCACGGCGCCAAGGTCGTCGAATCGGTCGCGAACACGCAGGCCAAGGCGGGTGCGCTCAATCAGGTCCTGGACGCGCTGCTGCCACGGCTGTCCGACGACGACGCCGTCATGATCATGGACTCCGACACCTCGCTGTCCTCCGAGTTCATCGCCAGGGCAGCCCGCCGCCTGCACGAGCAGGAACCCGGCCTCCCGCCCATAGGGGGCGTGGGCGCCATCTTCTTCGGCTATCCCCTGCACGGTGTGGTCTGCCACCTCCAGGACAACGAGTACGTGCGTTACGCACGCGAACTCCACCGCCGCCGCGGTCGCGCCGACGTCCTGACCGGCACAGCCTCCCTCTACCCGGCCAATGCCCTGCGTCAGGTCCAGCGAGCCCGCGCCGAGCACACCCTGCCCAGGGGGGACGACGTCTACGACGTGCAGTCGCTGACCGAGGACAACGAACTGACCCTCGCACTCAAACACCTGGGATACCGCTGTGTGTCCCCCTGCGCCTGCATCGTGGGCACCGAACTCATGCCCACCTGCTCCCGGCTCTACTACCAGCGACTCAGGTGGCAGCGCGGCGCCCTGGACAACCTCAGGGCCTACGGCCTCACCCGCGTCACGCTGCCGTACATGTGCCGGCAAGTGCTCACCTACCTGAGCGTGGCCTTCGTCCCCTTCTTCCTCACCGTCCTGCTGTACTACACCACCACCAAAGGGTTTCCCGGAGTGCCGTGGTTCTGGGCCGTGGTCACAGTGATCGCCGCCTTCGAACGCGTCTGGGCAGCCAAACGCGGCGGATGGAAGGCCCTGCTGCTCGCCGGTGCGATCGTGCCGGAAGTGCTCTTCGATCAGTTCCTCAACGTGGTCTATGCCAAGGCGCTCATCGATATCCTGACCCGCACCGACGCCACCTGGGAACAGACACGCGGCCGTAAGAAACGCTTCCGCAAGCTGCTGGTCACCACCTGTGGCCTGGTCCTCATGCTGGCCGCCGTCGTGGGCCTGGCGTTCGGCTGCATCGCGCTCGGCATCGCCTGGCACCTGATCGCTGTCTTCGTGCTCTGCGGAGTCGCCGCAGCCGCCGTCCGCCTCAGCCGCCTGTACCCTCTCGGACTGCTGCTGTCCCTGCCCAGCGGAGAACCGAAGCACGACGAGATCTCACCCTGGCGCCAGCCAGAGGCATCGGCGGCGGCCGGTTCCCGCACCCACGGCTGACCAGGGAGCGCGGCCGCCCACCGCTTCCGGTCAGGACCGGGCGCGCGGCCGCATCCGCGACGTCATCACCCACTGACCGCACCACCGGAACCTTTTCGGCCAGTCCGCCGTCCGTGAAGCCCGCGCCCTGGGGGCGGGCGCGCGTCGCGGAGGCGAATTTCTGTCAACGGCCGTGGCCCGCATGAGGTTTGCCCGACGCGGTCACTACGATCAGAGCCCAAGACAACCGATCGACTGGTGCGAGTGGAGAGTGCCGGTCGGGGTCGCCGTCGCCAGGGACCGCTCCCCGGGCTGCGGTGATCTCCCTGCGTAGGAGGACCTTCCGCATGTTCCGAAGTATCGGGAACGCCGTCGTCCGACATCCAGTCTGGACGATCGTGGCATGGCTGATCGCGGCGGTGGCGATCGTCGCCACCGCTCCGAGTCTGCCCTCCAGCAGCGACGAGAGCAGCTTTCTGCCCAGCAGCTATGAATCCATCAAGGCGGCCGATCTTCAGGAGAGGGCGTTCCCCAGCGCCTTCACCCCGTCCGCGATCGCCCTGTACCAGCGCACCGACGGCGGCAAACTCACCGCCGCCGACAAGAAGGATGTCGCCCGCATCACCTCCGAGCTGGGCAGCAAGCACATCGACCAGGTGCAGAAGGTCGTCCCCGGCCGGCCGTCCAAAGACGGCAGGTACACCACGACCCTGGTCCAGATGGACAGCAAGAACGCCGGCCAGCCCAAACAGGCCGACGCGGCTGAAACCCTGCGCACGGACGTCAAGAAGCTGACCAAGGGCACCCAGCTCGAGGTCAAGCTCGGTGGTTCCGCCGCGCAGGCCCTCGACCAGGAGGAGTCGTCCAGCCGGGGTCAGGCGCTGATCGGCATCGGCACCTTCGTGATCATCCTGGTGACCCTGCTGATCATCTTCCGGGCACCGATCCTGGCGGTCCTGCCCCTGGTCCTGATCGGCCTGGTCTCCGCCATCGCGAACGGGCTGATCGCGTACGCCACCAAGCTGTTCGACCTCCAGGCGAACAGTTCGATCTCCTCGATCCTGATCGTCGTGCTGTTCGGCGTGGGCACGGACTACTTCCTCTTCCTGATGTTCCGCTACCGCGAACGTCTGCGTGCCGGCGAGGAACCGAAGGAGGCCATGGTCAACGCGGTCGGCCGGGTCGGTGAGGCCATCGCCTCGGCCGCCGGGGCCGTCATCATCGCGTTCCTCGCGCTGGTGCTGTCCACCCTCGGGTTCCTCAAGCAGATGGGCCCGGCGCTCGCCATCGCGGTCGCCGCCACCCTGGTCGCGGGACTGACCCTCATCCCGGCCGTGGTCTCCCTCATCGGGCCCAAGGTCTTCTGGCCGTCCAAGTCCTGGCAACGGGAACCGGAGAACGCCCGCTTCGCCGCTCTCGGCCGCGGGGTGCAGCGCCGCCCGGCACTGACCGCCGCGCTGTCCGGTCTCGTCCTGGTGGCGCTCTCGCTCGGCATGTTCGGGTACAAGGCCACGTTCGACCTGGCTTCGGGGTCCATGCCGGACACCAAGGAGTCCATGGTCGTCCAGGACGAGATGCAGAAGGCGTACTCGGCGGGCGCCGCCGCGCCCACCGACGTCTACCTGTCCAGCTCCGACGGCAAGCCGCTGGACAAGACCGCCTTCGGTGCGTACGCGCAGAAGCTCGGCGCCGTGGACGGCGTCGCGAACGCGCGGATGACCCAGCTGAACGAGGACGGCACCACGGCGGACTTCACCGTGACGCTCGAGTACGAGGCCTCGACGGACAAGGCGATCGACGCAGTCGGCGAGGTGCGCGACGTCGCCCACGACGCCGCGCCCGAAGGCACCGAGGCCCTCGTCGGCGGCATGTCCTCGATCTACAAGGACATCGGCACCGCGGTCAACCACGACTACCGGACGGTCTTCCCGGTCGCCGCTCTTCTGATCATGGTGATTCTGGGGCTGCTGCTGCGCAGTGTGGTCGCCCCCCTCTATCTGATGGCGTCGGTGGGTCTCGGCTTCGGCGCCACTCTCGGTGCCACCGTCTGGATCTTCCAGGGCGGACAGGGGCACTCGGGTCTGATGTTCATGCTTCCGGTGATCATGTATCTCTTCGTGGTCGCCATCGGCACGGACTACAACATCCTCATGATCGCCCGGCTCCGCGAGGAGGCGCGCGAGGGCCGCGACCCGCGGGAGGCGGCCGGTATGGCCCTCCGGTACGCCGGTCCGACCGTCGCAGCCGCCGGTTTCATCCTCGCGGCGACCTTCGCCACGATGATGCTGGCGGGCAATGCCCTGCTCACGGAGATGGGCTTCGCGGTCTCGTTCGGAATCGCGGTCGCCGCGTTCGTGATGTCCATGTTCTTCACCCCGAGCCTCACGGCCCTGATCGGCCACGCCGCGTGGTGGCCGGGGCACGGCGACCGGGCGGAGGGCACGGCGACCGGCGTGGCAGCGGGGTCCGGCGGCTCGGGGCGGCCGGTCTCCAGTGAGGACCGGGGTTCCGTCGAGGAGGAGCCGTCGGGGCGCAGCAGGTGAACCCTGATCCCGGGCATCGGCGCACGTCCGTTCGCGAGCGCCGTTGGAAGCCCGCTCGTGAGCGGCCGGGCACCGGACGCATGTGACCACGGCGAGGACCTCCGGTGCGGCACTGCCCGGTGCCGCACCGGAGGTCCTCGTGCTTCCTCGCCGAATCCGGGTGAACGGGGGCCGCCCGACGGCCGGTTCGCCGCTTGTCGGCCGCCCGGAGCCTGATGCCGCGTCAGCGTGCGGCCCGGTTCAGAAGCGCGCGGCAAGTGCCCGCTGCCGGGCCTGCTCCACCGCTCCGGACAGGGCCTCGATGTCGTAGGCGCCGTGGTGGCGGCGCCCGTTGACGAAGACGTCGGTGTGCCGGACACCCCGCTCAGGTCGGCCGAGTCCTCGCCCAGGCCGTCGCGCGCGACAGGGAGGCGGCGCAGCTGCAGGCCGAGCTGGACGAGGTGATCTGATGCCGATCACCGTCGACATCGACGTGATGATGGCCAGGCGGAAGATGTCCGTGGGGGAGCTCGCGGAGAGGGTGGGGATCACGCCCGCCAACCTCGCGGTGCTCAAGAACGGCCGCGCCAGGGCGGTGCGCTTCGCGACGCTCGCCGCGCTCTGCGAAGCCCTCGACTGCCAACCGGGAGACCTGCTCCGCTACGAGGCCGACGGTGACAGGCAGCCCGTCGGGGCCGGGGAGTCTGCGGACGGGTGACGGCCGTGCAAGGCGTCCGCCGCTCGCGTCGGACAGCCGGAACCGGCGGTGGCCCGGGCGCGAAACGCCCCCGGGTCACCGCCGGTCCCGTCCGTGATCAGGACTGGTACGGCTGCTGCTGCGGCTGCCCGTACGGCTGACCGCCGGCGCCGCTCGTCGCCTGCGCCTCGAGCTGCTCCGCCTGTTCCTTCGTCACCATCTGTTCCGCGCCGCAGAAGGTGCACTGCGTCTGGTACTTCGTCGAGAAGGGGAACAGGGGCACGAAGAACAGCGTGAACTTGGTGACCCGCTTCCGGAGCGTGTGCGCGGAGGGATTCCCGCACCGGCCGCACACGAGGGTGAGTATCGCGAGCTGGTAGAGATACCCCTTGGTGCCAAAAATGATCATTATGTGACCCTTCCCGGTCCGGCGGCGGCCGGCTCTCCTGCGCGAGTGACGAGGCGTGCGTTCACCAAGGACGGTCTCATGCCGGTCGGCGCGGACTGCGGCGAGGTACCCGGCCGCTGCGGGCCGAGCGCGGGTTGCGCCTGCCGCGCCCACCCGTCCGCGCCCACCCGTCCGCGCCCGCCCGTCCGCGTCCACTCCGGAGCAACGGGCGCACTGATGCCGGCACATCCAGTGTCCCCCGGCGCCGGACCGTGCGCACGACCGTGAAGGTGCCGTCCCGGGTGGCGGGTCCGTGCGCTTGAACCAGGTCAGGATTTGAGAAGCGCCGACGCCCGTGCTCCGCCTACCGTGACTGCCAGAAGACGACGCAGACGTACCGTGCACGGCCGGTCGGACGAGCCGGGTGACAACGACGGAGACCGCGACGGCGGCTCCGCCCACAGATGGAGACACGATGAGCATGGCCACGAGGACGGACCCGCAGTCGCCCGCGCCGCACGCCGCCGACCGCCACGACATGATCCGGGTGCACGGCGCGCGCGTGAACAACCTCAAGGACGTCAGCATCGAGATCCCGAAGCGACGGCTGACGGTGTTCACGGGAGTCTCCGGCTCGGGGAAGAGCTCGCTGGTCTTCGGCACGATCGCCGCCGAGTCGCAGCGGATGATCAACGAGACCTACAGCGCGTTCGTCCAGGCCTTCATGCCGGCGCAGGCCCGGCCCGAGGTCGACGTGCTCGAAGGACTGACGACCGCGATCATCGTGGACCAGCAGCGGATGGGCACCGACCCGCGCTCCACGGTCGGTACCGCCACTGACGCGAACGCGATGCTGCGGATCCTCTTCAGCCGGCTCGGAAAGCCGCACATCGGCTCGCCCCAGGCCTTCTCCTTCAACGTCGCCTCGATCAGCGGCGCGGGTGCGGTCACGCTCGAACGGGCCGGGAAGACGGTGAAGGAGCGGCGCAGCTTCAACGTCACCGGTGGCATGTGCCCGCACTGCGAAGGCCGCGGCACCGTCACCGACTTCGACCTGACGCAGCTGTACGACGACACCAAGTCGCTCAGCGAGGGCGCGCTCACGATCCCCGGGTACAGCGTCGACGGCTGGTACGGCCGGATCTTCCGGGGCTGCGGCTTCTTCGACCCCGACAAGCCGATCCGCAAGTTCACCAAGAGGGAACTCCACGACCTCCTGTACAAGGAACCGACCAAGATCAAGGTCGACAACATCAACCTGACGTACGAGGGGCTGATCCCGAAGATCCAGAAGTCGTTCCTGGCGAAGGACAAGGAAGCCCTGCAACCGCACATCCGGGCGTTCGTCGAGCGGGCGATGACGTTCACCACCTGTCCCGAGTGCGAGGGCACCCGGCTCACCGAGACGGCCAGGTCGTCACGGATCGGCAGGATCAACATCGCTGACGCGTGCGCGATGCAGATCAGCGACCTGGCCGAATGGGTCCGCGGCCTCGACGAGCCCTCGGTGGCTCCGCTGCTCGCCACGCTGCGGCAGACCCTCGACTCGTTCGTCGAGATCGGTCTCGGCTACCTGTCGCTTGACCGGCCGGCCGGCACGCTGTCGGGCGGCGAGGCGCAGCGCGTCAAGATGATCCGGCATCTCGGTTCCGCGCTCACCGACGTCACCTACGTGTTCGACGAGCCCACCATCGGACTGCACCCGCATGACATCCGGCGCATGAACGACCTGCTGCTGAGGCTGCGCGACAAGGGCAACACCGTGCTGGTCGTGGAGCACAAGCCGGAGACGATCCTGATCGCCGACCACGTCGTCGACCTCGGCCCCGGCGCCGGTACGGCGGGCGGCGCCGTCTGTTACGAGGGCACCGTCGAAGGACTGCGGTCCGCCGAAACGGTCACCGGCCGTCACTTCGACGACCGCGCGGCCCTGAAGGAAGACGTGCGGAAGTCCACCGGCACGCTCGAGATCCGCGGCGCGAAGGAGCACAACCTGCGTGACGTCGATGTCGACATCCCGCTCGGCGTGCTCACCGTGATCACCGGCGTCGCCGGGTCCGGCAAGAGCTCGCTCATCCACGGCTCGGTCGCCGGGCGGGACGGCGTGGTGTCCGTGGACCAGACAGCCATCAAGGGGTCCCGGCGCAGCAATCCCGCGACCTACACCGGACTGCTCGACCCGATCCGCAAGGCGTTCGCCAAGGCCAACGGCGTCAAGCCGGCGCTGTTCAGCGCCAACTCCGAGGGCGCCTGCCCCACGTGCAACGGCGCCGGGGTCATCTACACCGACCTGGCCATGATGGCCGGCATCGCCGTCCCCTGCGAGGTGTGCGAGGGGAAGCGGTTCATGGCGTCGGTCCTCGACCACCGGCTGGGCGGCCGCGACATCGCCGAAGTCCTCGCGATGCCGGTGACGGAGGCGGAGGCCTTCTTCGCCGAGGGCGACGCCGGCATCCCCGCCGCCCACCGGATCCTCACCCGTCTGGCCGACGTCGGCCTCGGCTACCTCAGCCTCGGCCAGCCCCTCACCACCCTGTCCGGCGGCGAGCGGCAACGCCTCAAGCTCGCCACCCACATGTCGGAGAAGGGCGGCGTCTACGTCCTCGACGAGCCGACCACCGGCCTGCACCTCGCCGACGTCGAGCAGCTGCTCGGCCTGCTCGACCGGCTCGTCGACTCCGGCAAGTCGGTCGTCGTCATCGAGCACCACCAGGCCGTCATGGCACACGCGGACTGGATCGTCGACCTCGGCCCCGGCGCCGGCCACGACGGCGGCCGCGTCGTCTTCGAGGGCACGCCCGCCGACCTCGTCGCCGCCCGCTCCACCGTCACCGGCGAGCACCTCGCGGAGTACGTGGCCGGCTGACTAGGACACCCCGCGGTCGGCCACCACGAGCCTGCCGAGGCGGACTCGGCGGCGGGCTGGGATCCTGGAGGTGCCCTCGGGACGACCTGTGCGGCGAGAAGAACCGAGACCCAGGAGCAGCCCGATGCGGCGGTCGACCGTTGCCCACCGGCAGAGGGACGGCGAGGCCGCACGCGTCGCCGGACTGTACACGCGCCGGTTCGGCCCGTGGCCGCCGACGGAACCCGTCGTCGTACTGCTCCACGGTCTCGGCCTCTCGGGCCGCTACTTCTACCCCCTGGCCAGGGAGCTGGCCGCGGTCGGCCGCAGTGTGCTGGTGCCGGACCTGCCGGGCAGCGCCCGCTCCCGTGCCGCCGTCCGGCGCGCACCGGACACGGCGACGACCGTACGGGCGCTGCTGCGCTGGCACGCCGCCGCCGATGCCGGGCCCTGCGTGGTGGTGGCCAACTCGGTCGGCTGCCAGGTGGCGGTGGCCCTCGCCGCCGAGCGGGGACCGCGGGTCCAGCGGCTGGTCCTCGTGGGTCCCGCCCTGGACGCGACGGCACCGTCCGCCGGGCGCCAGCTGCTGCGCCTCCTGCTCGACGCACCCAAGGAGCCGCTCGCGCTTCTCGCGCTGGTCGCCCTGGACTACCTGGTCACCGGGGTCGCCAGGTTCGTCGGGGCGTTCCGCCAGGCCAGGCGGGACGCGCTCGGGCCGTTCACGGCCCGGCTGCGCGCGGTGCGGGTTCCCGTCCTCGTCGTGCGCGGCGCCGGTGACAGCGTGGCGCCCGCGCCCTGGGCCGAGCGCGTGGCCGCCGAGCCGTCCGACGGCCGGCTCGCCGTCGTCCCCGCCTCGGCCCACGCCGTGCACTTCAGCCGGCCCGGCCTCACAGCGCGTCTGATCATGGATTTCCTGTGACGGCCGCTCCGGCTCACACCTTCCACAGGCCGCGGCCGAGGCACCGTTCCGTCCCGCCCGGGTCGCCGGACGCCGGTCCCGCTCACCCGGGCCCCTTCCACCCCGCACGCCACGACACGCATATTCGACCGCCGCCTGGGCACTCCGAGTTGCACAGGCCGCCCCGAGCACTCGGCGGAGCTCGAATGTTCGGAACGGGCCGCCCGGCGTCGCCCGTCACCTCAAGGAGGGGCCGTGAGCGTGCGTATCGGAGTGGAAGAGGAGTTCCACGTCGTCGAGGTGGAGACCGGCTTGCTGGTGCCCCGGGCAGGCTCCCTGCTCGAACGCCTGCCCAAGCGGACCTTCACGGCCGAGCTGAAGCAGTCCGTCGTCGAGACGAACAGCGCCGTGCACGCGTCGCTCGACGACCTGCACGCCGACCTGACCGGCAGCCGGCGGCAGCTGGACACCGCTGCCACCGCCCAGGGCCTGGCCGTGGTGGCCGCCGGCACGGTGCCGCTGGTCCGCCGTACCTCGGCCGTGCCGGCCACCCCGGGCATGCGGTACCGCCACATGGTCGACGAGTACCGCGCGGTCGCCGACGAGCAGCTGATCTGCGGTGCCCAGGTCCACGTGGACGTGCCGGACCGCGACACGGCCGTACAGGTCATGTGCGAGCTCTCCCCGTGGCTGCCCCCGCTGCTCGCGCTGTCCGCCAGCTCGCCCTTCTGGCAGGGCGCCGACACCGGCTACGCGAGCTGGCGCACGATGCTGTGGCAGCGCTGGCCCACCGCGGGTCCCGTCGGCTGCTTCGAGAACGCCGCCGAGTACGACGCCGCCGTGCGCGAACTCATCGACACGGGTGTCATCAGTGACGCCGGGATGATCTATTACGACGTACGGCCCTCCGCGCACCAGCGGACCCTGGAGCTGCGCGTCTGCGACTCCTGCCCGCGGGCGGAGACGGTGGTGCTCATCGCCGGGCTGTTCCGCGCCCTGGTGATGGGGGCTGAGGAGCGGCTGGCGGCGCTCGGCGCGGCCTCCTGCCGGGGACGACACGAGTGGCTGCGTGCCGCGACCTGGCGGGCCGCCCGGTCCGGTCTCGAGGACGGCCTGATCGACCCGGAGACCCGCCGTGAGGCACCGGCTGGCCAGGTGGTCCGCGGCCTTCTCGCCCACGCACGCCCGCAGCTCGAGGCCAACGGGGACTGGGCGACCGTCGAGGCCCTCACCGAGGAGGCCCTGGCGGAGGGCAGTGCCGCCCATCGCATGCGCCGCGCCGCGGACCGGGAGGACCTGCTGGCCTGCGTCGATCTGGCGATCGCCGAGACCCGGGGCGACCGCCGCGGAACCGAGGCCGCCGAACGCAACCACCTCACGCCCTCCGCGCCGCTGGACGCCGAGGGCTCTGTCGGCCCCGACTCGGCCCGGATCGCGGGCACCTGACGCGGTGGTGACCCGGCCCGCCCGCCCTGGCCGGGTCCGTGCGCGGACCTGCGGGACGAGGACCGGGGCACCTTGTGCCCGCCGCGTGGAGCACCGGCGCCGGCCGGTTCCGAAGGTGCGCACAGGCGTCGGCGGGTCCGGAGCCGTCCAAGTCCGAGCGGCTCGCAGGCACCGACCGGACATCGACGACCGCGCGGGTCACGGGAACGACTGACGCACATGAACGACCGCGCGGGTCACGGGAACGACTGACGCACATGAACGACCGCGCGGGTCACAGGACCGCCTGCTCCTCGCCCGGCACGACCGCCTGCTCCTCGCCCGGCCGCCGCAGCACGCTGAGCACGTCGTCGCGTCCCGCCACCGCCTCCAGGGACAGCGTGCGGTACCCGGCCTGGTCGAACAGCACGGTGATGCGGTCTCCGTCCTCGCTCAGGACCGTCCCGTCCCCCCACTCCCCGTGCCGCACGTCGGTCCCGACGGGGAAGTCGGCCACCGCCGGGTGCGCGGACCGCGATCCATCGCCGGGCTCGTCGTCGTTCCTCGTCTCGCACACGTCGCAACTGCCGCAGGGCGCCTCGTAGGCCTCGCCGAAGTAGCCGAGCAGGAAGTACCGCCGGCAGCCGGTCGTCTCGGCGTACGAGCGGGCCATGTCGACCCGGGATCTGTCGGTCCTGCGGTGTGCCTCCGCCGTGCGGGCGGCCTGGTCCACCGCGTCGTCCGATGACGTGGACTGAGCCGGGACTATCTCGCCCGCCGCACCGGTCGTGACGGCACCGGCCTCCTCGAGCAGGTTCACCGCCGCCGTGACCCGGTTGCGGTTCAGCCCGGTCTCCTGGCGGAGTTCCTCGACGTCGGCGGGGTCCGCCCGGCGTTCGTGGACGGCGTCGGCCACCTCGGACAGGACGTCACGGCTGGGGGAGCGGGCAGCGAAGTACGCCTGCATGCCGGTGTCCTCCGGCCGGTAGTGCAGCACGGCGAGCGCCGGGCCGCCGTCCCGGCCGCCACGGCCGATCTCCTGGTAGTAGGCGTCCAGCGAACCCGGCAGGGAGGCGTGCAGCACGAACCGCACGTCCTCCTTGTCGATGCCCATGCCGAACGCCGAGGTGGCCACGATCACGTCGGCCTCACCGGACAGGAACGCGTCGTGGACACGGGAACGTTCAGCGGCGCGCAGCCCGGCGTGGTAGGCCTCGGCGGCCAGTCCGAGAGCGGCCAGCTCCCCGGCGTAGTGCTCGGTGTCCTTGCGGGTCGCCGCGTAGACGATGCCCGGCTTCGGCTCGGCCGCGGCCCGTTCGACGACCGTCCGGCGCCGGTCCTCCTCGCCGAGGAAGCGGCGCGCCTCCAGCCGGATGTTCGGGCGGTCGAAGCCGGCCACCACCAGCCGGGGGTGGTCCATGCCGAGCCGCTCGACGATCTCCTTGCGCACCGGCGGCGCCGCCGTCGCGGTCAGTGCGAGGACCGGTGGCCGGCCCACCCGCCGCGCCGCGTGCGCCAGGCGCAGGTAGTCGGGACGGAAGTCGTGGCCCCAGGACGACACGCACTGCGCCTCGTCCACCACGAACAGGGCGGGGCGCACCCCGGCGAGCCGCTCCAGCACGTCCTCGCGGGCCAGCTGTTCCGGCGAGAGGTACAGGAGCCGGGCTTCTCCGCGGACCACGGACTCCCAGGCCGCCTTCGTCTGCGCGACTCCGAGGTCGGAGTTCACGGCGACCGCGCCGGGCGCACGCTCACCGTCCGGCAGATTCGCGATCTGGTCCCGCTGGAGCGCGAGCAGCGGTGAGACGACCACGACCGGCCCGTCCAGCAGCACCGAGGGAACCTGGTAGACGGCGGACTTGCCCGCGCCGGTCGGCATGACGACCAGGGCGTCACTGCCCTCCATCACCCACTCCATGGCGGTGAGCTGCTCGGGCAGAAGCGTGTCCCAGCCGAACACCTCCGAGGCCGTCTTCCGCAGCCGTGCCGCCTCCCCGCCGCCTGTCGATGCCGCCCCACGGCCCATTCCCGCTCCTCCGCTCCTGGCTCGGCGCCCTTCCGTCGGCGGCTCGATGTGCCGCCCGCGCCCATGGAAGGCCCCGGGTACCCGCGGGAGCCCCGGCGCAGTCCACCGGCCGCGGTCCACCGGCCGGGACGGCCGCGCGCCGGGCGGCGTTGCGGCTCGGCCGACGGAACGCAGCCGACACGACACACGACTTTGCATGATCATGCGTAAGGGTGCATACTCTTCCCATGTCTAAGGTCCTCACCTCCCTCCCCACCGGCGAGCGCGTCGGAATCGCCTTCTCGGGCGGCCTCGACACTTCGGTCGCGGTCGCGTGGATGCGCGACAAGGGCGCCGTCCCGTGCACGTACACCGCCGACATCGGCCAGTACGACGAGCCGGACATCGCCTCGGTGCCCGACCGTGCGCAGACCTACGGCGCCGAGATCGCGCGGCTGGTCGACTGCCGCGCGGCGCTCGTCGAGGAGGGCCTGGCCGCGCTGACCTGCGGGGCGTTCCACATCCGCTCGGGCGGCCGTGCGTACTTCAACACCACGCCGCTCGGCCGCGCCGTCACGGGCACCCTGCTGGTCCGGGCGATGCTCGAGGACGACGTGCAGATCTGGGGCGACGGCTCGACCTTCAAGGGCAACGACATCGAGCGGTTCTACCGCTACGGCCTGCTCGCCAACCCGCACCTGCGGATCTACAAGCCGTGGCTCGACGCGGACTTCGTGACCGAGCTCGGCGGCCGCAAGGAAATGTCGGAGTGGCTGCTCGCCCACGACCTGCCCTACCGCGACAGCGCCGAGAAGGCGTACTCCACCGACGCCAACATCTGGGGCGCCACGCACGAGGCGAAGACACTGGAGCACCTCGACACGGGCGTGGAGACCGTCGAGCCGATCATGGGCGTGCGGTTCTGGGACCCCTCGGTCGAGATCGCCACCGAGGACGTGACCATCGGCTTCGACCAGGGCCGCCCGGTGACGATCAACGGCAAGGAGTTCGCCTCCGCCGTCGACCTGGTGATGGAGGCCAACGCCGTCGGCGGCCGCCACGGCCTCGGCATGTCGGACCAGATCGAGAACCGCATCATCGAGGCCAAGAGCCGGGGCATCTACGAGGCACCCGGCATGGCCCTGCTGCACGCCGCGTACGAACGCCTGGTCAACGCGATCCACAACGAGGACACCCTCGCGCAGTACCACGCCGAGGGACGGCGCCTCGGCCGGCTGATGTACGAGGGCCGCTGGCTCGACCCGCAGGCGCTGATGATCCGGGAGTCCCTCCAGCGCTGGGTCGGCTCGGCGGTCACCGGCGAGGTCACCCTGCGGCTGCGGCGCGGCGAGGACTACTCGATCCTCGACACCACGGGCCCGGCGTTCAGCTACCACCCGGACAAGCTGTCGATGGAGCGCACGGAGGACTCCGCGTTCGGCCCCGTGGACCGGATCGGCCAGCTCACCATGCGCAACCTCGACATCGCCGACTCGCGCGCCAAGCTGGAGCAGTACGGCCTTGGGGAACATCGGTACAGCCGTTGGCGCTGAGATTGATCATGGGGTCTAGCTGCGGATCTCCGTGTTCGGGTGGGGCTGGGCTTGGAG
>NZ_JBWKDS010000052.1:0-59579 GCF_056435845.1 Streptomyces sp. NPDC043867
CCGCCTTGCAGCTGCACGCGCCAGACCCCGCTCGGGTCGGTCAGGACGAACCGTCGGTCACAGCCAGCCTGATCCAAACGACAGGCCCTAGGCGTCGTACCCGCGTGAGCCCCTGCGTCCGCGCCACAGGACGACCGACGCGGCGAGCAGTGCCGCGCCGAGCCCGCCGGCGAGCGGCCCCACCCAGCCGGCGGAGCCGTCGTCCGCGGCGGCGTCGGGACCCGGCCCGAAGTACTCCCGGCCGTACGCCGCCGAGCGCAGTCCCTCCGGTGCGAGCCGGCCGCCCGCCTCGATGGCGGCGGCGGGGTCGACGAAGCCGAAGCCGCGGGAGTCGTCGCGGCCGCCGGCGGGGGTGTTGCGGGCGGTGTCCTCCAGGAGCTGTTTGATCTGGGCCGGGGTGAGGCCCGGGTGCGCGGCCCGGACCAGGGCGACGGCACCGGAGACGAAGGCGGAGGCGGCGCTGGTGCCCCAGCCCTCGTAGTACTTGTCGTCGGGGTCGGCGATCACGACGTCGACGCCTGGGGCGCTGACGGTGGCGTACCAGCGGCGGGTGGAGAAGGAGGCGCGGGAGCCGACCCGGTCGACGGCGGTGGCGGCGATCACGCCGGGATACGCCGCGGGATACGAGATGTGGTCGCCCTTCTCGCCGCCGTTGCCGGCCGAGGCGACCACCACGGAGCCCTTTGCGAGGGCGTACTGGACCGCCTCGTCCTCGGCGGGTTCGGGGTGGGCGGACTTGGAGTCGTCGCCGAGGGACAGGTTGATGACGTCGGCGTCGTGGTCGGCGGCCCAGCGGATGCCCTCGGCGAGGGCGTTGCCTCGGGTGTTGCGGGCCTTGCCGCGGGCCGGGTCGCCGTCCTCGAGGATGACCCGGACGGGGAGGATCCTCGCCTCGGGGGCGATGCCCATGACGCCGTCGCCGTTGCCCGTGCCGTGTCCGTGGCCGGCGATGATCCCGGCCATGGCGGTGCCGTGCCTGGCCCAGGCGCGGTCGCCGCGGCGGGCGCCGAAGCCGACCATGTCCTTGCCGGTGAGGACGTTGCCCGCCAGGTCCGGGTGCTCGGCGTCGACGCCGGTGTCGAGGACGGCGACGGTGATGCCGGCGCCCTTGGTCGTGCGCCAGGCCTGCTCGGTGTGCAGGGCGTCGAGGGCCCACTGCTGGGCGCGGATGCCGTCGGCGTGGGCGCTCGTGGCGGGCAGCACGGCCAGGGAGCCGGCGAGGAGCACCGTGAGGAGCCGGGCACCAAGGGTGTGGTTCATGACGGGCTCTCCGCCGCCGGGGTGACCTTCTTGCGCAGGCTGCGCTCGACGCGGTCGGCGAGGCCCTGTGCCTCGTGGCCGAGGCCCGCCTGGGCGGGGGCCGTGGTGGCGCCGGACCCGGTGGCGTCCGCGGCGGGCTGCGGGGTCGCGACGGTGCGGCCGTCGGCGAAGCCGGAGACCGCGAAGACGACCACGGGGGCGTCGGTGAGGACCGACACCGTCCAGGACGCGCGCTGCGGGTCGCCGAAGCCCGCGGCGAGGGTGTTCTTCGGGGCGTACGAGCGGGGCATGAGGTCGGTGCGCCGGTCGAGTCCCTCCCGCCGGAAGCGGTTCTTCAGGGAGGTCATGGCAGCGGCGTCCGCCTTGGTGAACAGCAGTCCGACGGTGGTGACATGGCTGCGGGTCGCGTCCGTGTAGGTGGCGCGCAGGAGTCGCAGGCAGCCGACGGGGGCGAGGGCCTTGCGCAGCAGCGGGTCGAAGGCGTCCGCGCAGCCGCCGTCGGGGGCGACGCCTATCCGCGTCCAGGTCCGGTCGGCGCCGCCGGGTCCCGCGCCCTCGCCGTTCACGGTGGGCGGGAAGAGCCGGTCGACGGGGACGCTGTGCCACAGGCCGCCGGCCGCCGCGAAGGCGCCCGGCGATCCGGCCTCCGCGGCGCTGTCCCCGGTCAGCCAGCTGCCGGTGGCCGCGCCGCCCATGAGCCCGAGGCCGAGGACGACGCAGGCGGCGGCCGCGAGGGCGCGGGGCCTGGTTCGCCGGCCGGCCGGGCGCGCGGAGTCGTCGTACGTCTCGGGCTGCCCGAACGACACGAAGGGGCGCGGGGTCGCGGCCTCGCGGAGGACCTCGTCGCGTACGGGGCGCAGCCGCCTGGTCGTCTCGCCCGGGGTCTCCTCGGGTACGGCGGTGCGACGGGGCGGTGCCGCGGGGCGGGCCGGGGTGCCGTGCCCGCGGAAGTCGCCGGTGCCGGTGCCCGTCCCCGGGGTGCCGGCGGGCGGCACGTCGGGGAAGCGGGCCGAGGCCGGTGGCGGGGGCGGGGCCGACGCGGCGCCGGTGAGCGGTGCCTCCGGACGGCTTCGGGGCGCCCGCGGCACGTCCGCCGGGGGCACCGGGCGCCGGGGCGCCGTGCTTCCCTTCGGCACCCTCGGCTCGTCCGCCGACGCGCGGCGTCGGGAGGGCGCGGGTTCTCCCGGGGTCCTGCCGGGGCCCTCCTGCGGGGTCGCCCTGCCCGGGGCGGGCGTCGGGCGGGCGGGGGCCGCCGGCCGCCGGTGCCCCGGCCCGTCGAACCAGCCGGCGCCGGGGTCACCTCCCGGGGTCCTAGCGGGGGCGGACGGCTGCCGCTGCTCCGGCGAAGTCACCGTGCCGGACGCGAAGGCAGCCGCCTCCTCCGGAGCAGGCGCCCGCCCCGGCCGACCCTCACCGGGAACCCACGCCAACGGCTGGGACTCGTAGAGGGACCGCTCCGCCGCACCGGGCACAGCAGCAGCCGCATCCTCCAGGGCAGGCGCCCGCCCCGGCCGACCCTCACCGGGAACCCACGCCAACGACTGCGGCTCGTGGAGGGACCGGTCCGCCGTACCGGGCACAGCAGCAGCCGCCTCCTCCAGGGCAGGCGCCCGCCCCGGCCGACCCTCACCGGGAACCCACGCCAACGGCTGCGGCTCGTGGAGGAACCGGTCCGCCTTACCGGGCACAGCAGCAGCCGCATCCTCCAGGGCAGGCGTCCGCCCCGGCCGACCCTCACCGGGGGCCGGCATCGGCGGCTGCGGCTCGTACGGGGGCCGGGGCGGAAGGGGCGTCGGGCGGGAGGCGGGCACCGGTGGGACGGCGGGCGCGGAGGCGTGGCCGGGCCGCGGCGCCGGGGTGTCGTCGGCGGTGAAGTCCTCGCCGGGAGGGGACGGCGGACGGGGCGGTACGGGCGGGCGCGGCGGAATGGACGCGCGGCGCGCTTCCGTGCTCATGCACCCCCCGTTCCTCGTCCCGGGCCGTCGGCCCGCGTCGGAGATCGTGCGGGTCGCTGCACACGTGCGGAGAGGACCCGTCCGACCCGGGCAGGCATACCCGTGCGGACGCACCGTCACCCGGCCGCGACCGGCCCGGCGAGGTCGTTCCTCCCTGCGTGCGCGTCACTCTACGGGTTGACACGCGCCCGGCGGGAACCAGTCCGCAGGCCCGGGGCATCTGCCCGGAACGTCCCCCTACCCTGCGGTAATCCTGTCTGGCAGGCTGCGTTCATGACTGCCCGCGCCGCAGACCGGGCCCGCTACGACCGGGCCACCGCTCACCTCGACGCCCCTGTCGCGATCGTGGACCTGGAGGCCTTCGACGCGAACGCCGACGACCTCGTCCGCCGCGCCGCCGGCAAACCGATCCGGCTCGCCAGCAAGTCCGTACGCTGCCGTGCCCTGCTCGAACGGGTCCTCGGCCGCGACGGATTCGCGGGCCTCATGTCCTTCACCCTCGCCGAGTCCCTGTGGCTCGCGCGCTCCGGCTTCGACGACGTCCTGCTCGCCTACCCCTCGGCCGACCGCGCGGGCTACGCCGAGCTGACCGGCGACCCCAAGCTCGCGGCGGCCGTCACCGTCATGATCGACGACCCCGCCCAGCTCGCCCTGATCGACGCGGCACGGCAGGGCGGCACCGAAGTCGTCCGGGTCTGCCTGGAGTTGGACACCTCGTTCAGGCTGCTCGGCGGCCGGGTCCGGGTCGGTGCCCTCCGTTCCCCGCTGCACTCGGCGGCCCAGGTCGCCGAGTTGGCCCGCTCGGTGGCCCGGCGGCCCGGCTTCGAGCTGGTGGGCATCATGGCGTACGAGGGGCACATCGCCGGGGTGGGCGACTCGCTCGCCGGGCGTCCCGTGCGCTCGCGCGCCATCCGGCTCATGCAGGCCGCGGCCCGCAGGGAGTTGGCGCAGCGCCGTGCCGACGTGGTGCGAGCGGTGCGGGCCGTCGCGCCGGACCTGGAGTTCGTCAACGGCGGCGGCACGGGCAGTGTGCAGCACACCGCGGCCGAGGACGCGGTGACCGAGATCGCCGCCGGGTCGGGACTGTACGTGCCGCGGCTCTTCGACAACTACACGTCGTTCACCGGCCGTCCGGCGGCCCTGTTCGCCCAGCCGGTCGTCCGCAGGCCGGGCGTCGAGGTCGTCACGGTGCTGGGCGGCGGATATCCGGCGTCGGGCGCCCCCGGTCCCGACCGGCTGCCGGTGCCTCACCTCCCCGAGGGGCTGAGGTACGACCCGCAGGAGGGACCGGGTGAGGTGCAGACGCCGCTGCTCGGCTCCCCGGCGGACGACCTGCTCATCGGGGACAAGGTGTGGTTCCGGCACGCCAAGGCGGGCGAGCTGTGCGAGCGGTTCGACACGCTGCACCTGGTGGAGGGCGACGCCGTGACGGCGGCCGTCCCGACGTACCGCGGTGAGGGCCGGACCTTCCTCTGACCCGGTGGGGCCCTGCTCGCGGGGGCCCGCCCGCCCGGGGCGCCCGCGCGCCCCTGCCACGCCGGGCGCCGGGGCCCGGCGGGGCCGCCTACCGGCCGGGCGGCCCGATGCTGCTGCCCACTCCCCCGCCGGTGTCCGCGTCCCCGACCGGACGGATCCCCTCGGTGATCCTGTCCATGTCGGACACGGGCGGCCCCCCGTCCCCGGCGTCGAAGGCGAAGCGGACGATGACCGGTGACTGGGAGCCGACGCTGGAGGGGAAGGCGAGCGACTCGACGTAACCGCCGGGTCCCACCCCGGTCCTGACCCGCCAGCGCACGAAGTACCCGGCGCGGCCCCCGACGGCGACCGAGCCGGCCTTCACCAGCCGGTGCGAGGTGATGCCCCGGTAGGGAAGGGCGTCGAGCAGGTCGCGGTCGTAGGCGCTGTTCGCCGCGTCCTCGATGTCGTTCTCGGCGAGCGCCCTCGGGGACTTCTCGTCGTTGGCCGTGACCGTGCGGGAGGAGACCCTGCCGTGACGGCACAGGCCCGGGTCGCCGGGGCAGTCGTACGTACCCGGTGTGGTCATGACGATGTCGTCCTCGGCCACGTTCTCCGCTCTCACCCAGCCGTCGGTCAACGGCAGCGTGATGCCGTTGAGTTCGTCCACGACGACGGACGGGTCCTCGGACGGGCGGCCGGAGGCCGAGGCGGTGACGGTCGGCCGGGGCGCGGGTGAGGAACTCCCGGGTGCGGTCCTCGTCCGCGTACGGTCGCCGTCGTCGTCCCGGCCGAGGAGCACGGCGCCCGTCACGACCGAGGCGACGAGGACGACCCCGGCCGCGGTGAGCGTGACGGCCTTCGCGCGCCGGGAGTCACCGGCGGCGGGCCGCGGCGGCGCCGGGGGCTGGGGTGCCGCCTCGGGCTGACGCCGGTGGTCGGTCCACGCGGTCCCGTCCCACCAGCGCTCGGTGAGCGGGTAGGACGGGTCGCGGTACCAGCCGGACGGGGGCGTCATGCTCATCCCGGCACTCTAGGCCGTGTCCGCAAAGTCCCGCCTGTTCCGCGACGCCTGGCACGACCTAGGACGTCACGCGAACACCGGTGGGCGGGGCGGGTTCAGTGGACGGTGTCCGGCTGGTCGGGCACGACGGAGCCGTCGGCACGCCGGACGGGCGCCCTGCTGCCGTCGGGTGCGTTGTACGCGCCGGTCGAGCACGGGTAGGGGTCCGGCTTCGGCGGCAGCGGGTCGATGAACATCGGGTTCACCACCCAGCGCCCGTCGGCGTCGTCGTACGCCCGGCACATGATCTCGCCCTTGTTGCGGTTGAGGACGAGGTGCGCGCCGGTGGCGTCGGCCACGAAGGTGACGTCGGTGTCGGCGTCACCGCCGGCGATCGCGGGGCGGTGCCGCCTGTCCTGCCGGTCCCAGGCAGCGGCGCCCTCGACGCCGTAGATCTCCTGGTTGATCCAGCACCGCTTGCCGTCGATGTAGGGGATGGCCTCTCCGCGGTTCACCGGTACGCCGCCGCAGCCCTCGTTCCAGGTGGTGATCCGGCCACGCCGGTCGAGGACCGACCGGATGGCGACGGTGTGCCGGGCGTCGACGCCGACACCTCGCGACCAGACCTCGGTCACGGGTTCGGAACCGGCGGAGACGATGTAGACGTCGAATCCGGCCCGCCGCAGGGTGCGGATCAGGTCGCGCTGCTGGTCGTAGTAGCGCACGTACGCCGGGACGGTGTGGGTGCCGAGGGTACGGGTCGCGCCCACGGGTGCCGCCAGGGCCTCCGCGCGGGCCTCGCGGGCGTACGAGGAGAGTTCGGCGACGGTGTGCCCGGCGAACAGCCGGGGCACCCACGCGTACTGCGGGACGGTGCGCCGGTGGTTCCACTGCCCGGCGAAGGCGGCGGCGCCGCTCGTCGTCCTGCCGTTCTCGCGGATCTCGAGGATCTCGTCGGTGCAGCGGGGCCGGGTGGACGTCGGCAGGGGCGCGCCCACCGGCACGTCGGAGCCGCAGGCCCCGGTGAGGGCGGTGCCGGCCGCGTCTGTGAGCCACGCGCTGGTGTCCCGCCAGCTCCCCGGGCGCAGGATCCTGTCGTGCCGCAGGGCCCAGGAGATCGTCGCGTCGGTGACGTCGTTCCTGGTGACGGTGTTGTCCCAGTCGAAGACGGCGACGGGGCGGCCGCCGCGCCCGGCGCAGCTGCCGCGCTCGTCGACGACCTGCTGGAGGTGGGCGCGGTTGTCGCCGTACCAGTCGAGCCGCTGGGAGAGCCGCGGGCAGGACGGACGCCGTCCGGCCTGTGCGGCGGTGGCGGCGGGCGCGGCCGCCAGGGCGGCGGCCGCGACCATGGTCCACGCGAGGACGTGTCGGTATCGCATGGAACGTGGACCGTACACCGGTCCGGCTCCCCGGCTGGTGCTGTGACCAGGAAGGTTCACCGTGTCAGAGCACTAGAGAGGCGTGACGTACGCCCCCGAGATCCCGCCGTCGACCAGGAAGTCGGTGGCGTTCACGAAGGAGGAGTCGTCGCTGGCGAGGAACGCGACCGCCGCGGCGATCTCGTCCGCCTCCGCGAAACGTCCGACCGGGATGTGCACGAGCCGGCGCGCGGCCCGCTCCGGGTCCTTGGCGAACAGCTCCCGCAGGAGCGGGGTGTTGACCGGGCCCGGGCACAGGGCGTTGACCCGGATGCCCTCGCGGGCGAACTGCACGCCCAGTTCACGGGACATGGCGAGGACGCCGCCCTTGGACGCGGTGTACGAGATCTGCGACGTCGCCGCGCCCATCCGGGCCACGAAGGACGCCGTGTTGATGATGGATCCCCTGCCCTGGCGGCGCATGTAGGGGAGGGCGGCCTTGCAGCACAGGAAGACCGAGGTGAGGTTGACCTCCTGGACCCGCTTCCAGGCCTCCAGGCCGGTCTCCAGGATGGAGTCGTCGTCGGGCGGTGAGATGCCCGCGTTGTTGAAGGCGACGTCGACGGAGCCGTAGGTGTCGTCGGCCGCCTTGAACAGGGCCTCGACCTGGTCGGCGTCGGTGACGTCCACCTTCACGAAGATCCCGCCGGACTCCTCGGCGGCCGCCCGGCCACGGGTCTCGTCCACGTCGCCGCAGACGACGTGGGCTCCCTCGGAGGCGAGCCGGCGTGCGGTGGCGAGGCCGATGCCGCTGCCGGCGCCGGTGACGACGGCGGTGCGGCCGACGAGACGGCGGCAGATGGGGTCTGGTGTCACTGTGCGGGGCCCTCCGTGCTGATGAAGACGTTCTTCGTCTCGGTGAAGGCGGCGAGCGCGTCGGGGCCGAGTTCACGGCCGATCCCCGACTGCTTGAAACCGCCGAAGGGGGTCCAGTAGCGGACACTGGAGTGGGAGTTGACGGACAGGTTCCCGGCGCGGACGGCTCCGCAGACGCGCAGCGCCCGGCCGACGTCCCGCGTCCAGACGGACCCGGCGAGGCCGTACTCGGTGGCGTTGGCGAGGCGGATCGCGTCGGCCTCGTCCTCGAAGGGGAGGACGACGGCGACCGGTCCGAAGACCTCCTCCACGGCCACGCGGGCGTCCGGTGCGACGCCGGTGAGGACGGTGGGCGGGAACCAGAATCCGGGTCCCTCGGGCGCCTTGCCGCGGATGCCGGGCGCGTCGTCGGACACGTACGAGCGCACGCGGTCCAGTTGGGCGCGGGAGATCAGCGGGCCCATCGCGGTCCGCTCGTCGGCCGGGTCGCCGACGACGACGGACTCGATCGCGGGGGCGAGGAGTTCGAGGAAGCGGTCGTGGACGGAACGCTGGACGAGGATGCGGGTGCGGGCGCAGCAGTCCTGGCCGGAGTTGTCGAGGAAGGACATGGGGGTGGCGGCCGCGGCGGCCTCGATGTCGGCGTCGGCGAAGACGATGTTGGGGCTCTTGCCGCCGAGTTCGAGGGTGACGCGCTTGAGCTGGGCGGCGCCCTTCGCCCACACCTGTCTGCCCACGGCCGTCGACCCGGTGAAGACGATCTTGGCGACGTCCGGGTGCTCGACCAGGGCGTTGCCGGCGACCGGGCCCGCGCCGGGGAGGACCTGGAAGAGGTGCTCGGGGAGGCCTGCCTCCAGGGCGAGTTCGGCCAGGCGCAGGGCGGTCAGCGGAGTGGTCTCGGCGGGTTTGAGGACGACCGCGTTGCCCGCGGCGAGGGCGGGTGCCGTGCCCCAGGCGGCGATGGGCATCGGGAAGTTCCACGGCGCAATGACGCCGACGACGCCGAGCGGTTCGAGGATCGTGACGTCGAGACCGCCGGGAACCGGGATCTGATGGCCTGTCAGCCGTTCGACTCCCCCGGCCGCGTAGTCGAGGAGGTCGCGGACGTTGCCCGCCTCCCAGCGGGCGTTGCCGAGAAGGTGCCCGGCCTCGCGGACCTCCAGCCGGGCCAGCTCCTCCAGGTGTTCGTCGACGACGACGGCGAACCGGCGCAGGAGCCGGGCCCGTTCGCCGGGTGCGAGGGCGGCCCAGCGGGTCTGCGCCCGGGCCGCCCGGGCGACGGCGACGTCGATGTCCTCGGGCGTTGCGGCCGGCACGGTGGCGACGACCTCGCCCGTCGCGGGATCGAGGACCTGGAGCGTGTCTTCGCCGGTGTGGTGGTCGGACAAGGAAGGCCTCACATGCGTTCGAAGGAGCGGCGCAGCTCCCAGTCGGTCACCGCGGCATCGAAGGCGTCCAGCTCGACGCGCGCCATGTTGCGGTAGTGCGCGACCACCTCGTCACCGAAGGCGGCGCGGGCGATGGGGCTGTTCTCCCAGAGTTCGGCGGCCTCGCGCAGGGTGGTGGGGACGTGCTCGTACTCGCCGGCGTACGCGTTGCCCGTGCACGCCTCCGGCAGCTCCAGCTCGTGCTCGATGCCGTACAGGCCGGCCGCGACGAGTCCGGCGACGGCCAGATGCGGGTTGACGTCTCCACCCGGCAGCCGGTTCTCGAACCGCAGGGAGCGGCCGTGGCCCACGACGCGGAGGGCGCAGGTGCGGTTGTCGTGGCCCCAGGCGACGGCGGTCGGCGCGAACGAGCCGGGCTGGAACCGCTTGTACGAGTTGATGTTGGGGGCGTAGAGAAGCGAGAAGTCCCTGAGCGCCGCCAGCTGGCCGGCCAGGAAGTGCCGCATGACCTGCGACATGCCGCCGGGTCCGTCCCCGGCCATGACGCTGTCGCCGTTCTCGTCGGTGAGCGAGAGGTGGATGTGGCAGGAGTTGCCCTCGCGCTCGTCGTACTTGGCCATGAAGGTGAGCGAGACGCCTTCCTGAGCGGCGATCTCCTTGGCCCCGGTCTTGTAGACGGCGTGCTGGTCGCAGGTGACGAGTGCCTCGTCGTACCTGAAGACGATCTCGTGCTGGCCGGGGTTGCACTCGCCCTTGGCCGACTCGACGGTCAGCCCCGCGGTCTGCATCTCGTTCCGGATGCGGCGCAGCAGCGGCTCGATCCGGCCGGTGCCGAGGACCGAGTAGTCGATGTTGTACTGGTTGGCGGGCGTCAGGCCCCGGTAGCGGGCGTTCCAGGCCTGCTCGTAGGTGTCCTTGAAGACGATGAATTCGAGTTCCGTGCCGGCCTGCGCGGTGTAGCCGAGGGCGGCGAGCCGCTCGAGCTGGCGGCGCAGGATCTGGCGGGGAGCCGCCACCACGGGTGAGCCGTCGTTCCAGGCGAGGTCCGCGATGAGCAGGGCGGTGCCCTCGTTCCAGGGGACGCGCCGCAGGGTGCTCGGGTCGGGGTGCATGGCGAAGTCGCCGTAGCCCCGGTCCCAGGAGGACATGGTGTAGCCCTCGACGGTGTTCATCTCGGTGTCGACGGCGAGAAGGTAGTTGCAGCCCTCGGTGCCGTGCTCCAGGACCTCGTCGAGGAAGAAGCGGGCGGCGAACCGCTTGCCCTGGAGCCGCCCCTGCATGTCGGGGAAGGCCAGGACGACCGTGTCGATCTCACCGCCCGCGACGAGGGCGTGCAGTTCCTCGACCCGGAGCGGGGGTGTGCGGTCTGCCACGGGAAGTGCCTCCTTCGGTCCGCGGAGCCATAAGGTATTGCCGAGAACCATTGCTTGGGAAGGGGGCACGGCCGGATGGCGCAGACGGATCCCGGCGGTGACGCGGGCGGTTCCGGGGACCGGCTGACACCGGTCCTGCGGCCGGTGCGCGCGGGCAACGGCTTCGAGGAGGCGCTCGAACAGATCCTCCAGGTCGTCCGGCTCGGGCTGGTGCCGGCGGGCGGGCGGCTGCCCGCGGAGCGTGAGCTGGCGGAGCGGCTGGGCATCAGCCGGGTGACGCTGCGCGAGGTGCTGAAGGTGCTCCAGGACGAGGGGCTGGTGGAGTCCCGGCGGGGCCGCTACGGCGGCACGTTCGTACGGCCGAGGACCGACGCGGGCGGCCAGGACGAACTGCGCCGCCGCAGCCGGGCGGTCGACATCGAGGACGTCCTGCGGTTCCGCGAGGTCCTGGAGGTGGGCGCGGCCGGGCTGTGCGCCACCCACGGCCTCACCCCGGAGCAGGCGGCCCGGCTGCGCGGCGCGCTGGCCGCCACGCACGACGCCCCGCTGACGGAGTACCGGCGCCTGGACACCCTGCTGCACCTCACGCTCGCCGAGCTGTGCGGGTCGCCCTCGCTCGCGGCCCGGTACGCGGCCGTGCGGGCCGGTCTCAACGACCTGCTCGACTGCATCCCCCTGCTGGTGCGGAACCTGGAGCACTCGCAGCGCCAGCACATCGCGCTGGTCGAGGCCGTCCTCGACGGGGACGCGGACGGGGCGCGGGAGATGACGCGCGAGCACTGCGCGGGGACGGCGGCGCTGCTGCGCGGGTTCCTGACGTGACCCGCCGGCCTCCTCGGGGGAGTTGCACTATCCTCGGCCGTCCCGCAAAGGTATGAACGCGCTCCATTGCATTCCGGAGCGGGGACGCACCACGGCACGAGGGAGCGCGGCGTGAACAGACCACTGATCGGCGTGAGCACGTACTACGAGCCCGAGGTCCGCTGGGGTGTCTGGACCCTCGACGCGGTGCTGCTGCCGGCCGGCTATCCCCGGCTGGTGCAGCGGGCCGGCGGACTCGCCGTCATGCTGCCGCCGGACGATCCCTCGCACGCGGCCGGTGCCGTGGCCCGCCTGGACGGCCTGGTCGTGGCGGGCGGCCCGGACGTCGACCCCGCGCGGTACGGCGCCGAGCGCTCCCCACGGACGGGCCCGCCCGCACCGGAGCGGGACGCCTGGGAACTCGCCCTGATCCGGGCCGCCCTGGCGTCCGGGACCCCCCTGCTCGGGATCTGCCGCGGGATGCAGCTCCTGAACGTCGCGCTCGGCGGCACCCTCGTGCAGCACCTCGAAGGGCACGTGAAGGACGTCGGCGTCTTCGGGGAGCACGACGTGCGGCCGGTGCCGGGAACCCGCTACGCACGGGCGGTGCCGGAGCCCACCGCCGTACCGGCGTACCACCATCAGGCGGTGGAGCGCCTGGGCGAGGGCCTGGTCGCCTCGGCCCACGCGACGGACGGGACCGTCGAGGCGGTCGAACTCCCCGGCAATCCCTGGGTGCTGGGCGTGCAGTGGCACCCCGAGATGGGCGAGGACCCCCGCGTCGTGCGGGCCCTGGTGCGAGCCGCCGCCTCCTGAGCCCTGCGGTCAGGCGCGGCTGCGGGTCAGGGTCAGCAGGTCCCTCGCCGGACCGGTCGGGCGGTGGCCCGTGGGCCAGACCGCGCGGAGGGACCGGTGGAGCCGGACGTCGGCGAGCGGGATGCCGACCAGGCGGTGGGAGGAGAGTTCCTCACCGAGGGCGAGTTCGCTCAGGACGGCGGGGCCCGCGCCGCTCACCGCGGCGGCCTTGACCGCCGTCGTCGAGGACAGTTCGAGCAGCGGGAGGGCCAGACCGCCCAGGGCGACGTCGAGGACCTGCCGGGTGCCCGAGCCCGTCTCGCGGAGGATGAGGGGCGTCGCGGCCAGCTCGGCCGCGGCGAGCGGGGCCCGCCGCCGCGCCCAGGGATGACCGGGAGCCACCACGACGATCAGGTCGTCGTGGGCGATCACCACCGAGTCCAGCCCGGCGGGCGCCGACAGGCCCTCCACGAACCCGAGGTCCGCCTCGTCGGCCAGCAGCCGTTCGGCGACCGCCGCCGAGTTGCCCGCCAGCAGCGACACCGCCGTGCCGGGGCGCTGGGCGCGCAGCGCGATCAGCCAGCCCGGCAGCAGGTACTCGGCGATCGTCATGCTCGCCGCGACCCGCAGCCGTGAGTCACGGCGGCCCCGCAGCGCCTGCGCGCCCGCGTCGAACGCCTCCGCGGCCTCCACGATCCGCCGCGCCCAGTCGGTGACCAGGACCCCGGCGTCAGTGAGCCGGGAGCCGCGCGGGGAACGGTCCACCAGGGCCACCCCCAGCTGCCGTTCCATGGAGCGGATCCGGCTGCTGGCCGCCGGCTGGGTGATGCCCAGCTCCCGGGCGGCCCGCCCGAGGCTCCCGAGCCGGGCCACGGCCAGCAGCAGCTCCAGCGCGCCGAGGTCGGGCACCCGGTGCGCGATCCCCGCCGGCTGCCCCGCTCCGCCCGCCGGCTCCGGACTCTCAGTCACCGCGACCACGACCACTCCATGCTCATAAGCCCAGCTTATGCCCTCATAGAGCCATGCTCCCTGGTGGGGGCCCGGCCGGGGCGGGACCGTGGCCGTATGGTCACCGCAGCCCAGCCCCTCGCGCTCCCCGGCACCCGGGCCCGCCGTCCCCACGCCGCGCTCCGGCATCTCGGCCCGAACTGGTACGCCGGCGTGATGGGTACGGCGATCGTGTCCACGGCGGGAGCGGGACTCCCCCGGGGCGTTCCCGGACTGTCCACCGTGTGCGCGGCCGTCTGGGCCCTCGCGCTGACCCTGCTCGCCGTGCTGCTCGGTGCCCGGACCCTGCACTGGGCGCACCACCGCGACCAGGCCCGCGCGCACCTCCTCGACCCCGCCGTCGCGCCCTTCTACGGCTGCCTCGCGATGGCCCTGGTCGCCGTCGGCGGCGGCGCGCTCGTCGTGGGCGAGGCCTGGATAGGGACCCGCGCGGCGCTCGCCCTGGACGCCGTACTGTTCACCGCCGGTACGGCCGTCGCGCTGACCGCGGCCGTGGCGGTGCCGTACCTCCTGGTGACCCGGCACCCGGCGGGGGCCGCGGCGGCCACGCCCGTGTGGCTGCTGCCCGTGGTCGCGCCGATGGTGTCCGCCGCCGCGGGTCCCCTCCTCGTCCCGCACCTTCCGCCCGGGCAGGCCCGGGCGAGCCTGCTGCTCGCCTGTGTCGCGATGTTCGGGCTGAGCCTGCTGGCCACCGCGCTGATGCTCCCCGTGATCTTCGCGCGGCTGCTCACCTCGGGCCCGCTCCCGCTCGCCCTGACCCCGGCCCTGTTCCTGGTCCTCGGCCCGCTCGGCCAGTCCACGACCGCCGTCGACAAGTTCGCGCGGTACGCCCCCGGTGTCGTCCCCGACCCGTACGCGCAGGGCTTCGGGGTCCTCGCCCTCCTGTACGGCGTGCCGGTCATGGGCTTCGCGCTGCTGTGGCTCGGCCTGGCCGGCGCGATGGTGCTGCGGGCCCGGCGCCGGGGCATGGGGTTCACGATGACCTGGTGGGCGTTCACGTTCCCGGTGGGCACCTGTGTCACCGGCGCCGAGGGGCTGGCGCGCCGCACCGGGCTCGCCGCGTTCGACGCTCTGGCGGTCGTCCTGTACGCGGTGCTCGTGGCGGCCTGGGCGGTGGCCGCCGTCCGTACGGGCCGTGGTCTGCTCAGCGGCGAGCTGCTCGCAGCGCCTCGCCGATGACCCGCGGGGCGTCCACCAGTGACGGCCCGTACCAGGTGAGATGCCGTCCGTCGACGAGCGCGCAGGGCGTCCCGGCGAACGCCTCGGGTCCGTCCCCGGCCGTGAAGCGGTAGGGCTCGTCGGGCAGCACCACGAGATCGGGTGCCGCGGCCCGCAGTTCCTCCAGGGGTACGCGCGGATAGCGTTCCGGGTGGGCCGCGTACAGGTTGTCCACGCCCAGCCGGGCCAGCACGTCCCCGGCGAAGGTGTCCCGGCCGAGCACCATCCAGGGCCGCCGCCAGACCGGCACGACGGCGGTCGTACGAGGAACGGGGCCGGCACCGGTCCTGCCGTGGGCGGGTGGGACGGCGGTCGCACACCGGGAAGGGCCCGGAGCCCCGCCCGGTCCGGGCTCGGGAGGGCAGGGGGTGTGCGGAGCGTCCGGCCCCGGCAGCGCGGACCACGCCGCCTCGGCCTCGTCGAGCCAGCGCGGGCGCCCTGGTGCCCCGCACGCCCGCAGCACCCGGTCCAGCTCGCGGAAGGCTCCCGGCACGTCCCGTACCTCGGTGACCAGGACCTCGACGCCCGCCGCGCGCAGGGCCGACAGGTCGGGCGCGCGGTTCTCCTCCTCGTTGGCGACGACCAGGTCGGGGGCGAGCCGCAGGATCGCGTCGACGTCGGGGTTCTTGGTGCCGCCGATCCGGGGGACGTCGAGGTCCGAGGGGTGGCTGCACCAGTCGGTGGCGCCGACCAGGACGCCGGGCAGCGTCACCGCCACGGCCTCCGTCAGCGAGGGCACCAGCGAGACCACCCGTCGCGCCGTGCCGTGCGGACCGCTCATCCCGGCGCCCTCCGGCCGTGGTCGCGGAACGGGAGGACGGCGGAGGGAGCGGCCGGGTCAGCGGCCACCGAAGGCGTGCCGGTCCTCCACGGCGTCGATGTGGTCGGCGACGGCGACCACGACGACCCGCGTGTCCGGCACGGTCGCGCGCCACCGGTGCCGCACTCCGCCGGTCAGGTACAGCGTGTCGCCGCGGCCGAGGCGATGGGCGCGGCCCTCCGCCTCGACCTCGACGGCACCGTCCGCGACGTACATCAACTGGTCGTTGCGGTGCTGGAGTTCGCGGCCCGCGTCGTGGTCGCCGGTGAACTCCGTGGCGTGCAGCTGGTGGTGCCCGCGCACCAGGGGACGCACCTGGGCCTCGGGGGTGGTCTCGGTGCCGTCGGCGCGCACCACGTCGACGCTGCACGCCGGGTCGGCCGCGGCGAGCAGTTCGCCCGCGGTGGTGTCGAGGGCTACGGCGACCCGCTCCAGGGAGCGTCTGCTGGGCCGGGCCCGCTCGTTCTCGACCTGGCTCAGGAAGGGCACCGAGAGGCCGCTGCGCTCGGCCACGACGGCGAGGGTGAGCTCCAGTGCCCGGCGCCGCCGCCGGACGGCCGCGCCCACCCGCAGGGGCTGTTCTTTGTGGTCGCCCATAGCTCCGGCTCCCTCCCTCGCTCGTCGGTCCGCTGATCCCGGCCGCTTCTTCACCGCGCTGCGGCTGATGAGTTCTCTGCACCCTACGCATGTTCGGCAAACCGTTTCACGCGGCCGTCACATCGGTGTCATGTCGTGGGACGGCCGGGGTTGCAGTTCGCGCCAAGCGACGCGCTCTCCGGCCCCGCCCGGCGCGACCTCCTCCCGTGGGACGAAAGCGCTGACCAGCTGTACCGGACGGTCCACCGGGGCGGTGACCAGGGCCGCCGGAGGGTTTCGTCCCGGCAGCCCCGCATGGCGATGTGGTTGGCCGGATCCTTTTCGTGGGCGAGGCCGGGGCGCCCCGGGAACGGCGCGAGGGGTGGGCTCCGCCGCGGCGCACGTCTCCCGTGCGCTGCGGCGGAGCCACCCCTCGGCGGGACCGGCTCGGATCCAACCCTCGGCGGGACCCGCGCCCCCCTTCGGCGGGACCGGACCCCCGGAGATTTCCCGACTACTGCGGAGTCATCCGCTCCACCATGTCCGGGTGCTCCCTCAGCCACGCGGCGACGGCGTCCTCCTCATGCCCCTGGCCGCGCTTCTTGATCTCGCTCTCCAGGCTGCCGAGCTCGTCCTCGCTCATCCTGAAGTTCTTGATCCACTTGGTGAGCTGCGGATACCGCTGCGGGAACTCCTCGGCGGCGATGGTGCGGATGGTGTTGCCCTCACCGAAGAGCTTCTTGTCGTCCTTCAGCTTGGTGAGGCCGTACTCGCTGTAGGCCCAGTGCGGGGACCACAGGACGACGGCGACCGGCTCCTTCCTGGCGTACGCGCGCCTCAGCTCGGCCAGCATGGCGGGCGTGGAGCCGTCGACGACCTTGTACTCCTTGTCCAGGCCGTAACCCGGCAGGACCTTCTTCTTGAGCAGGTTCATCTCGCCGGTGCCCGGCTCGATGCCGATGATCTTCCCGTCGAAGGTGCCGCCCCTGCCCTTGAGATCCGCCAGGGACTCGACTCCCTTGACGTACGAGGGCACCGCGAGCTCCAGTGACGTCGGCTTGTACCAGGTGCCCAGGTCCTTCAGGTCGTTCTTGTGCTTGTCCCAGTAGTTCTTCTGCGCGTACGGCAGCCACGCGTCGAAGTTGACGTCGAGGTCGCCGCTCGCGAGTCCCGTGTACACCGGGCCGACGTCCATCTGCTTGAGGTTCAGCGTGTAGCCGCGCCGGGCCAGGACGTTCTTCCAGAGGTAGGTGACCGCGACGTCCTCGTCCCAGGGGAACCAGGCGACGTTCACGTCACGCTCGGCCTCCGCCGGGGCCGCTGACGCGCTCTTGACCGGCGCCAGCTTGTCGACGACACCGGGGTTGCGCTTCAGCCAGGCCCGCACGGCGTCCTGCTGCGCGCCCTTGCCCGCCTTGTTGATCTCGGCCTCGAGACCGGTGAGCTGCTTCTCGGTCATCCGGAAGTTCTTGAGCCACTTCCCGACGACCGGGTTGTCCTCGGCGAAGCCCTTGCGGGAGAGCGTGTGCACGCCGTCGCCCTTGCCCCAGGCACCCTTCGGGTCCTTGAGCTTCTTCAACTCGTAGTCGCTGTACGCCCAGTGCGGCGACCACAGCGTGACGACGACGGGCTTCTTCCTGGCGTACGCGCGCTTCAGCTCGGCCAGCATGGCGGGCGTGGAGCTGTCGACGACCTCGTACTCCTTGTCGAGCCCGTACTCCTTGAGCACCTTGCTCTTGAGCAGGCCCATCATCCCGGCGCTGGACTCGATGCCGGTGATCCTGCCGCCGAACTCGTCCGCCCGGCCCTTGAGGTCCGCCAGGGAGTCGACGCCCTTCAGGTAGGAGGGCACGCTCAGCTCCAGGGACGTCGGGCCGTACCAGGAGCCCAGGTCGTCCAGCTGCTTGCCGTACTTCTTCCAGTACTGCTCGTGCGTGGTCGGCAGCCAGGCGTCGGTCTGGAAGTCGACGCTGCCCTGCGCGAGGGAGGTGTAGAGCGGGCCGGCGTCGAACTGCCTGGTGTCCACCTCGAAGCCGCGCTCCTCGAGGATCTCCTTCCACAGGAACGTGGAGGCGACCCCCTCGTCCCACGGGATGTAACCGATGGTGACCTTCTTGCCGTGGCCGACGTTCTCGCCGTCGGACGCGGCGGTGGTGCTGTCCGCTCCACCGCCGAAGACGCCCATGCCTCCGGCGACCAGCGCGAGCACGACCACGCCGATGACGGCCACGGCCGGACGGGGCCGGTAGGACCGGATCGTCAGCCCCTGCGCGGCCCGCACCTTGGCGGCGGCGCGGCGGCCGAGGGGTGACACCTGGGTGCCGAGCGCGCTGGTCATGCGGTCCAGGTAGATCGCGAGGATGACGATGGCGACACCGGCCTCGGAGCCGAGGCCCACGTTCAGCTGGCCGATGGCCTCGTTCACGTCGCCGCCGAGACCGCCGGTGCCGACCATGCCCGCGATGGCGGCCATGGACAGGCCCAGCATGATGACCTGGTTGACGCCGGCCATGACCGTGGGCAGCGCCAGCGGCAGCTGGATGCGCAGCAGCGTGTTGCCGGGTGTGGTGCCGAACGCGTCGGCGGCTTCGACCAGTTCCCCGTCGACCTGGCGGATGCCGAGTTCCGTCATCCGCACGCCGGGTGCCAGCGCGAAGATCAGGGTGGCCACGATGCCCGCGGGGGCTCCGGTGCCGAAGAAGAGGATCGCCGGGATGAGGTAGATCATCGCGGGCAGCGTCTGCATGAAGTCCAGGACCGGGCGGACCAGTCCGCTGACCCGGTCGGAGCGCGCCGCCCAGATGCCCACCGGCACCGAGATCACCAGCGCGATGAGCGTCGCGACGAGGACGAGCGAGAGGGTCACCATCGCGTCCTCCCACAGTTCGAGGGAGTCGATGAAGGCGAATCCCAGGAAGGTGAGGACACCGGCGGAGGTGCCGCGCAGCCAGAAGGCGATCACCGCGAAGATGCCGGCGAGGAGCAGCGGCTCGGGGGCCTGGAGGACGGCGTCGATGCCGTCGAAGGCGCCCAGGAAGACGGTCTTGAGGAAGTCGAAGAGCCACGCCATGTGGTTCAGCAGCCAGTCGACCGTGTCGTTGACCCAGTCGCCGAAGGGGATCCTAGGCACCGGCCTGCACCGCCTCGACGCTCCGGTCGCGCGGCGTGCCGCAGGCCGCGGGTTCGCCCTGCTCGTCGCCGAGGAAGGCGACGAGCCGCTGCCGGGGGACGACGCCGACGAGCTCGCGGTGCTCGTCGAGCACTGCGACGGGATGCGTCAACCGGGCACTGAGGGAGCACAGTTCGGTGAACGAGGTGTCGGGGGCGGCGGTCTCGCAGGAGCAGTCCGCCTCGTCGCCGCGTACGTCCGTGTCCATGACGGACTCCGCGGTGAGGACCCGGGAGCGGTCCACGTCCTGGGTGAAGGAGGCGACGTAGTCGTTGGCGGGGCGCACCAGGATGTCCTCGGCGGTGCCGATCTGGACGATGCGGCCGTCGCGCATGACGGCGATCCGGTCGCCCAGCCGCATGGCCTCGTTGAGGTCGTGCGTGATGAAGACGATGGTCTTCTTCAGCTTCTTCTGAAGCTCGATCAGCTGGTCCTGCATGTCGCGGCGGATCAGCGGGTCGAGGGCGCTGAACGACTCGTCCATCAGCAGCAGGTCGGCGTCGGTGGCGAGCGCGCGGGCCAGGCCCACCCGCTGCTGCATGCCGCCTGACAGCTCGTCGGGCCAGGACTTCTCCCAGCCGCCCAGACCGACCAGTTCGAGCGCTTCCGCGGCCCGCTTCCTGCGCTCGGCACCCGGGACGCCCTGGACCTCCAGGCCGTAGGCGGCGTTCTCGCGGACGCTGCGGTGCGGGAAGAGCGCGAAGTGCTGGAAGACCATGCTGATCTTCTTCGAACGGACCTCGCGCAGCGCCCGGGGGCTCAGCGCCGTCAGGTCCTGCCCGTCGAAGCGCACGTGTCCCGCGGTCGGCTCCAGCAACCCGTTGAGCATGCGCAGCAGCGTGGACTTGCCCGACCCCGACAGGCCCATGACCACGAAGGTCTGGCCCGGTTCCACCGTGAACGACGCGTCGATCACCGCCGCGGTGGTGCCGCCCTCGCGCAGTTCGTCGCGGCCGGCTCCGGCCCGGAGCCGTTCCACCGCGTCTTCGGGTCGTCTGCCGAACACCTTGTACAGATGTTCCGCTTCTAGCCTGGATGCCACGGGCGCCTCTCGTCTTGGAACCACGACGGCCCGCCTCCCCCGCCGCGGGCCGTGGAGCGAGGCGGGTTCTGTCCGCTCGGCCGGATGGCATTCGTCGAAAGATGTTGAAGATACGACCGGCTTCGCTCCGGCCCGGCACCTGCCCCTTTGCCCGTGGGCCAAACGCAGGAGTGGTTCAGTTCACAGCGCGTTCACGTCCCCCGCCGGGCACGGCCCTTCGTCCCACGTCAGGAGGGTGCGACACCCCGGGCGGGCCACGCACTCCCACCGGCCGGTGACTGTCGGCGGCGTACGGCATGATGCGCAGGGTGACCAGACGCCTGATGCTGCTCGACACCGCCTCCCTCTACTTCCGGGCCTACTTCGGGGTCCCCGATTCCGTGAAGGCCCCCGACGGCACGCCCGTGAACGCCGTGCGCGGACTGCTCGAATTCATCGACCGCCTGGTCAAGGACCACCGGCCCGACGACCTGGTCGCCTGCATGGACGCCGACTGGCGCCCGCAGTGGCGGGTCGACCTCATCCCCTCCTACAAGGCGCACCGCGTCGCCGAGGAGCGCGCGCTGGGCCCGGACGAGGAGGAGGTGCCGGACACCCTGTCGCCGCAGGTGCCCGTCATCGAGGCGGTGCTCGACGCACTCGGCATCGCGCGCGTGGGCGTCGAGGGGTACGAGGCGGACGACGTGATCGGCACCTTCGCCGGGCGCGCCACGGGCCCGGTCGACATCGTCACCGGCGACCGGGACCTGTACCAACTGGTCGACGACGAGCGGGAGATCCGTGTCCTGTACCCGCTCAAGGGCGTCGCCTCGCTCCAGCTCACCGACGAGGCGTGGCTCCGCGGGAAGTACGGGGTCGACGGCGCCGGGTACGCGGATCTGGCGCTGCTGCGCGGAGACCCCAGCGACGGACTGCCGGGCGTTCCCGGTATCGGCGAGAAGACGGCCGCGAAGCTGCTCGCCGAGTTCGGCGACCTGGCCGGGATCATGGCCGCCGTCGACGACCCGAAGTCCCGGCTGACACCGTCGCAGCGCCGGCGCCTGGACGAGTCACGGCCGTACGTCGAGGTGGCGCCCAAGGTCGTGCGGGTCGCGGGAGACGTCCCCCTGCCGGACGTCGACACCGCCCTGCCGCACGCGCCGCGCGACCCGTCCGGCTTGGCGGAGCTGGGTGCGCGCTGGAGTCTCGGTGGATCCCTGCAGCGACTGCTCGCGACACTCCAGGCCTGAGGTGTTAACTGGGGACAGCTGCTAACTTAGGTAAGCCTAAGCATCTACTGGGAGGCCGTCATGGCAGAGCGTCCGGCACGCAGGACCCCGAAGCCCCATTCCGCGCGTGTCGTGCGGACCGAGCGGCTGACCCCGCACATGCAGCGGGTCGTGCTCGGCGGCGACGGCCTGGCGGACTTCACCGTGGGTTCCTGCACCGACCACTACGTGAAGCTGCTGTTCGGGGCCGAGGGCGTCACCTACCCCGAGCCCTTCGACGTGCAGCGGATCCGCGAGGAGTTCCCCCGCGACCAGTGGCCCGTCACCCGGACGTACACCGTGCGCCACTGGAACGCGGAACTGCACGAGCTGACCCTCGACTTCGTCGTGCACGGCGACGAGGGGCTGGCAGGCCCCTGGGCCCTGCGCACCCGGCCGGGCGACGTCGTACGGTTCCTGGGCCCCGGCGGTGCCTACGCGCCCGACGCGAGCGCCGACTGGCATCTGCTGGCCGGTGACGAGAGCGCGCTGCCCGCCATCGCGGCCACCCTGGAGTCCCTGCCCGCCGGGGCGCAGGCCCGGGCCTTCGTGGAGATCTCCGGCCCCGAGGAGGAGCAGAAGATCGACTCCGACGTGGAGGTCGTCTGGCTGCACCGGGGGGACCGGCCGGTGGGCGCCGCCCTGGTCGAGGCGGTGCGTGCCCTGGAGTTCCCGGAGGGGCGGCTGCAGGCGTTCGTGCACGGCGAGGCGGGCTTCGTGAAGGACCTGCGCCGGCTGCTGCGCGTCGAGCACGCGATCCCGCGCGAGGACCTCTCGGTCTCCGGTTACTGGCGGCTCGGGCACAACGAGGACGGCTGGCAGGCCGCCAAGCGGGAGTGGAACGCCCAGGTGGAGGCCGAGCAGGAGCCGGCGTCCTCCTGAACCGGCGTCGTCCTGAGCCGACACCGCACCGGCCTTGAGGGTCCGCCCGGCGGAGGCCACCGGGCCGGCCCCCGGGCGACCGCGCCGACCGGGGTGGACCGCGCCTCGTACGATTGACCGCGATGAGACGCAAGCCCCCGATCCCGCCCTCCCCCCTGCCGCAGCGCGACGGGGTGGACCCCGTGCGGATCAGGCTGCCGCAGGACGGAAGCTGGAAGACCGTGCGCGAGCACCTGGTGGAGCGGCTCGCGGCGGGGCCCGGGGTGATCGACGGGATGCTCGGCGACGGACTGATCGTCGGGGCGGACGGGCGGCCCGTACGGCCGGACACGGCTTATCTGCCGGGCATGTTCGTGTGGTTCCACCGCGAGCTGCCCGACGAGGAGCGGGTACCGTTCGCCCTCGACGTCGTCCACCGCGACGAGCACATCGTGGTCGCCGACAAGCCGCACTTCCTCGCCACCACCCCGCGCGGCAGCCATGTCGCCGAGACCGCGCTGGCCCGGCTGCGGCGCGAACTGGGCATCCCGGCGCTGGGCGCCGCACACCGCCTCGACCGGCTCACGGCCGGGCTCGTCCTGTTCACCGTACGGCCGCAGGAGCGGGGCGCGTACCAGACGCTGTTCCGCGACAGACTGGTCCGCAAGGAGTACGAGGCGGTGGCCCCGTACTCCCCCGGTCTTGCGTTGCCGCGGACCGTCCGCAGCCGGATCATCAAGGAACGCGGCGTGCCGGCCGCCCGGGAGACCGAGGGCGAACCGAACGCCGTGAGCCGGATCGAACTCGTGGAGCACCGGGCCGGTCTCGGCCGCTACCGGCTCACGCCCGAGACCGGACAGACCCATCAACTCCGGCTCCACATGAGCACGTTGGGCGTGCCCATCCTCGGCGACCCGCTGTATCCGGTGGTGAGCGGCCCCGTTCCGGCCGGTGACTTCCGGCGCCCGCTGCAACTGCTGGCGCGCGCACTGGAGTTCACCGATCCGCTGACGGGGCACGAGCACCGGTTCGCCAGCGCCCGGATGCTCGGCGCGTGGTCCGCGTACGACGACTGGGCTCAGTAGCCGCGCCACCAGCGCAGCAGGCGCTGCCAGGCGCCGGGGTGACGGGCCGGATCCGCACCCGGCCGCGCCTCCTGCGGGGCGGCGGGCCCGGCGGGCGGCGCCACCGGCTGCTGTGGCGACGGTGCGGTCGTGACCTGCCAGTCCGGCCGCGGCGCCGGCAGGGGGTGTGCGGCCGGGCGCTGCTCGACGTCCTGCTGGGGCTTGGGCGCGAACTGCACCGGCAGCTCGACCAGGTGGCGCGAGGCGATCGAGGACGTCCAGCGCAACTCGTGCTCCCCGCAGTCCAGTTCGACGTCCGGCAGGCGCATCAGCAGCGCGTCGACACCCGTGTCGGCGATGGCACGGCCGATGTCCTGGCCCGGACACTCGTGAGGGCCGCCGCCGAAGGCGAGGTGGGAGCGGTTGCCCTGCATGTTCGCCGCGAGGTCGGGGCGGACGCGCGGGTCGACGTTGCCGGGGGCGATGCCGAAGAGGAGGCCGTCACCCCGGCGGATGCGCTGACCGCCCAACTCCGTGTCCTGCTTGGCGAAGTAGGCGAAGACCGTGCTGAACGGCGGCTCGTCCCAGAGGGACTGCTCGACCGCCTCGGGCACCGTCATCTGGCCGCCGTTGAGCTGGGCCCGGAACCGCGGGTCGGTGAGAACCATGCGCAGCACGTTGGCGAGGAGGTTGGCGGTGGCCTCGTAGGCCGCCATGAGGACCAGCCACAGGTGCTTGGTGACCTCGTCGTCGGTCAGCCCCGCCGGGTGACTGATCAGCTGGCTCGCGAAGTCCTCGGCGGGCTGCTCGCGGCGGCGTTCGGTCAGTCGCTGGAGGGCGTTCAGCACGTACGCCTGGCTGGCGATGGCCGTCTCGGTGCCGCGGAGCATGTCACGGGCGGCCTGCACGATGCGGTCGTTGTACTCCTCGGGCATGCCGAGGATCTCGCACATCACGGCCATCGGCAGGTGCTCGGCGAACTGGCCGACCAGTTCGGCTGTGCCCCGCTCGCAGAACCGGTTGACCAGGACCTGGGTGAAGCGGTTGATGTGGCGGCGGATACCGCGGTGGTCGATGGTGGACATGGCGCCGGTGACCGCGCCGCGCAGCCGCAGGTGCTCGTCGCCCTCGGCGTGGGAACAGATGGGCTGCCAGGTGATGTGCGGCGCGAGCGGGTGGTCGGGCCCCGCCGTGCCGTCCTGTACGGCGGTCCACAGCCGGCTGTCGCGCGCGTACTGCGAGGGGGTGCGCACCATGTGCAGGTTCTCGCCGTGCCCGAGCACCACCCAGATGGGTACGTCGTTGTGGAGCAACGCGGGTGCCACCGCGCCGTGTTCGGCCCGGAGCTTCTCGTACAGGGCGGACAGGTCCTCGGCGTCGGGACCGTACAGCCGGCGCAGCCCGCCGGGTCCGAGTCCGCGGGCGGGGCAGCCGGGCGGCGGTCCGAGGGTGGGCTCGTCCATGCCGGTCGGGGAGTGGGGTTCTGTCGTCACGGTGGTGGCTCCGAGGCTGAGGTGGATCTGCTGTGTCGGGGGTGGAGCGGGCCTAGGGCCTGTCGTTTGGATCACGCCGGCGTCGCGGACGAACCGTCGGTCACAGCCAGCCTGATCCAAACGACAGGCCCTAGGCGGACGTAGGCGTCATCGCCAGCGAGTGCAGGAAGCGCATCAGCGTCATGAGGACGTCCCGGCTGGAGGCACGGCGCCGCGCGTCGCACTTCACGATGGGGATCTCCTCGGACAGGTCGAGTGCCGTGCGCAGGTCCTCGACCGGATAGCGGGGCGCGTCCGGGAAGTCGTTCATGGCGATCACGAACGGCACACCGCGCTCCTCGAGGCGGCCGATGACGTCGAAGCTGACCTCCAGCCGCCGGGTGTCGACCAGGACGACCGCGCCGAGCGCGCCTTCGAACAGGCCGTTCCACAGGAACCAGAAGCGTTCCTGGCCGGGCGTGCCGAACAGGTACAGCACCAGCTGCTCCGTGATGCTGATGCGCCCGAAGTCCATGGCGACGGTGGTGGCCGTCTTGGTCTCCGAGCCGTAGTTGTCGTCGACTCCGATGCCGGCCTGCGTCATGGTCTCCTCGGTGGTCAGCGGCCTGATCTCGCTGACGGAGCCCACCATGGTCGTCTTGCCGACTCCGAAGCCGCCCACGATCACGACCTTCACGGCGGCCTGCGCCGTGTGCGGCAGATGGTCCGCGGTGCGAGGGCCCGTGATGGTGTCAGAGCTTTTGAAGTCCATGCATCACCGCTTCGAGGAGGGAACGGTCGGGGAGCGCCGAGCGGACGATCGGGGCGCGCGCCTGTACCAGTTCGGCCGCCAGCAGCTCGGTGAGCAGGACGGTCACCACGCTGAACGGCAGATTCAGATAGGCCGAGATCTCGGCCACGGACAGGGGGGCCTCGCAGAGCCGGAGCAGCGCCGACTGTTCCGGCTGGGAGTTGGGCGGGGGCGCTCCGGAGTTCGCCACGACCAGGGTGACCAGGTCGAGCGGGGCGCGCTCACCGCCCTCGCCCCCGCCCGTGAGCACGTACAGCCGCTCGGGGATTCCGCCGTCCTGGCTCGTTCGGGGAGACTCCGCAGGCTGTTCTTCCTTGAGGTGGCGCCGTCGGCGTCGGGGAGGAGTCATACGGTCTGCCCGTTGCGCCGCGGCGGGCTGGTCAGATGTGCTCCGATCCGTACGACCAGGTCGCGCATGCGATTGCTCATCAGTCCGGCGTCCACGGTCCGGTCGGCGAGCACCGCGAGGTAGGCGTTGGCGCCGGCCGACATCAGGTAGAAGTAGCCTCCGTCGATCTCGATGATGACCATGCGCATCCGGCCGTCGCTGTCGGGGATCTCACCCGCGACCGCTCCGGCCAGGCTCTGCAGTCCCGCGCAGGCGGCGGCGAGGCGGTCGGCGGCGTCCGGGTCGCCGCCGTAGCGGGCGATGCGCAGCCCGTCGGCGGAGAGCACCACGATCTGGTGGGTGCCCGGGACGCCGTCGGAGAGCTCCTTGAGCATCCAGTCGAAGTTGGCTCGCTGCTGGATCACTTGGGGTCCCCCTCGTCGTCGGCCTCGACGCGGGCCGGCTGGTTGCTCGTGGCCGGGGCCCCCGGTGCGGGGTCGCCGCCCTTGAGTCCGTTCATGAACGCCTCGACCCACAGGCCCGGTTCGGGCTCCTGCCGCTCGGGGGCGGGCTCGGGCGTCCAGACGGGTGCGGTCGCTCGGGCCGCCTCCGCGGCGGCCTCGGCGGCCCGGGCCTCGGCGATCCGCTGGGTGAACGAGACCTTGACGCGGCTGCGGCGCTGGGGCAGCCCGTTGGGCGCCCACTCGGTCACCTGGGGGGCGTCGTCCTCCAGGTGGCCGTCCGTCGGGGCCGGGACGCGGGGTCCGGTGGTGGGGCGGCGCTTCTTGGGCTTGCGGGCAGGGCCCTCGACGCCACCGGTGTCCATGCGCGGCACGGCGGCGGCGCCGATGCCGTGGGCGAGGCCCGGGGCGGGCTCGGTGGTGAGCATGGCGTGCGGCACGACGAGGACGGCGCGGACACCGCCGTACGCGGACTGCCGCAGCGAGACCTGCATGTCGTACATCTGCGAGAGGCGGCCGACGACGGCCATACCGAGGCGCGGGGCCTCCCCCAGGTCGTTGAGGTCGATGCCGGCCTGGGCCAGCCGGAGCATGTTCTCGGCCCGGCCGCGGGCCTCCTCGCTGAGGCTGACGCCGCCGTCCTCGATCTCGATGGCGATCCCGGTCTGCACCTCGACGGCGGTGACGTGCACCTTGGTCTGCGGGGGCGAGTAGCGCGTGGCGTTGTCGAGGAGTTCGGCGCAGGCGTGGATGAGCGGTTCGACGGAGATGCCGTCGACGGCGACCTCCGCGATCGCATGCAGTTCGATGCGGCGGTATTCGAGGATCCGGGACATCGCGCCGCGCAGCACGCTGAACAGCGGTACGGGCGCGGGCCACTGGCGTCCGGGGCGGCCGCCGCCGAGCACGGCGATGGAGTCGGCGAGGCGGCCGATCAGCGCGGTGCCGTGGTCGATGCGCAGCAGGTCGTCGAAGACCTCGGGGTTGCGCCCGTGGTCCTCCTCCATCTCGCGGAGTTCGTTGGCCTGCTGGTGGACGATCGCCTGGACGCGCCGGGCGATGTTGACGAAGGCGCGCTGGGCGGAGTCGCGCAGCGCGGTCTCGTGATCCACGATGTCGAGCACGGCCCGCGTCAAGACGCGCTGCGCGTGGGAGAGTTCGCGGTGGGCGGGATCGGCGTCGATGAGGGTGCGCAGCACGCTCGAGACGGGTTCTCCGCCGCGCAGCCGGTGCAGCGCGGCCGGCAGCAGTTCGGTGCCGAGGCGCACGATCTCCTGGTCGTGGCCGGCCAAGCGCTGTTCCAGGCAGGCGGTCCGGTGCGTGAGGTCGGCGCGCAGGGCGCGGGCGACGCGGCCGCGGCGTACCGCCTCCGCCGCGGTCGCGGTCACCAGGAGCGTGGCCACGGCCCCGCACCAGCCGACGGCGGTCCTGGCCGGTTCCGTCACCACGGCGACGGCGGCCCCGGACACCGCGGCCATCAGTATGGCCGGCAGCAACAGCACGCGCGCGTAGGGAAGTTCGCGGCCACCGGGAGGCGATTGAACACTCACCATGTATGCCCTCTGAGACAAATCGGCTGGAGTGGGGGGATCGTTCTGGACCTTTGGAACTCTTGGGAACAAGCGCACGAATTCATCTCAACTCGGTGCGCTGCGGGCGAGCTTAGTCCGACCGGATCATCGCCGTGTCATGTTCGGCAAGCCCCTGAAATCGCCCACGAGGCAGGAGTACCCTCAACCCCATTTGCACGCTCAGGCTTCACTCGCACACGTTCCGTGACGGCGCACGGACGTGCGAAAGCACCGTTCTGCCGGTGCACGCACGCCCTGCCGCGTACCCCGCCGGAAGAACGCCGGGCACACGCAGGTGCGCCGCCCCCTTCCGGGGACGGCGCACCGAGTCGGAGGGACGGGACCCGCTACCCCACCGAGGAGTAGGCCACGACACCGCGCAGCAGCCCGTCGACCGCCTTGCGGGCGTTCTTCGCGACCGTCGAGGTCTGGCCGGAGACCGGCGCGGCGGCCGAGATCTGGCCCAGCACGTCGATGACCTGCTTGCACCAGCGCACAAAGTCGCCCGCGGGCATCTCCGCCTCGCGCAGCACCTCGTCGAGACCCTTTCCTGACGCCCACTGGTAGGCGGCCCAGGCGAAACCGAGGTCCGGCTCGCGCTGGCCGACCCCCTCGGTCTGCCTGATCCGGAAGTCCTCCTCCAGGGCGTCGAGACGGCCCCAGATGCGGACCATCTCGCCGAGCGCGTCCTTGGCCCTGCCGGACGGCACCTTCGGCGCCATGGCGTCGTCGCCGACCCGGGACTCGTACACCAACGCGGAGACGCACGCGGCCAGTTCGGCCGGGCCCAGTCCTTCCCAGACGCCGGCGCGCAGGCACTCGCTGGCGAGCAGGTCGAGTTCGCCGTAGAGCCGGGCGAGCCGCTTGCCGTGCTCGGTGACCTCGTCGCCGCGCAGGTAGTCCAGCTCGGTCAGCAGCGCGACGATGCGGTCGAAGGTGCGGGCGATCGTGTTCGTCCGGCCCTCGATGCGGCGCTCCAGCTGCGAGGTGTCGCGCACCAGCCGGTGGTAGCGCTCGGCCCAGCGGGCGTGGTCCTCGCGGTCGCTGCACCCGTGGCAGGGGTGGGCCCGGATGGCGGTGCGCAGCCGGGCGATCTCACGGTCGTCGGCCGCCGCGGACCGCTTCTTGTGCAACCGGTCCGGGACGATGTGCCCGGCCTTGGTACGCAGCGCGGAGGCCAGGTCGCGGCGGGACTGCGGTGAACGCGCGTTGAAGGACTTGGGGATCCGCATCCGCTCCAGCGCCTCCACGGGCACCGGGAAGTCCATCGAGGCCAGCCGCTTGACCTGACGCTCGGCGGTGAGCACCAGCGGGCGCGGGCCGTCGACGTGCTCGAAGCCCCGGTGGCCGTTGGACCGGCCGGCGGGCAGCCCCGGGTCCAGCACGAGCGCCAGCCCCGCGTACTTGCCGGTCGGCACGTGGATCACGTCGCCGGGCTTGAGCTTCTCCAGGGCGACGGCCGCCTCGGCCCGGCGCTGGGCCGCGCCCTGCTTGGCCAGCTCGGTCTCACGGTCCTTGAGCTCACGGCGCAGCCGCGCGTACTCCTCGAAGTCCCCGAGGTGGCAGGTCATGGACTCCTTGTAGCCCTCGAGCCCCTCCTCGTTGCGCTGCACCTGCCGGGAGATGCCGACGACCGACTTGTCGGCCTGGAACTGGGCGAACGACGTCTCCAGCAGCTCGCGCGAGCGGTGCCTGCCGAACTGTTCCACCAGGTTCACGGCCATGTTGTACGACGGCTTGAAGCTGGAACGCAGCGGATACGTCCGTGTGCCAGCGAGTCCCGCCAGGTGCTCGGGGCTGCTTCCGCGCTGCCACAGGACGACCGCGTGGCCCTCGACATCGATGCCGCGGCGGCCCGCGCGGCCGGTCAGCTGCGTGTACTCGCCGGGGGTGATGTCGGCGTGCTGCTCACCGTTCCACTTGACGAGCTTCTCCAGCACCACCGACCGGGCCGGCATGTTGATGCCGAGCGCGAGGGTCTCCGTGGCGAACACGGCCCTGACGAGACCGCGCACGAAGAGCTCCTCGACGACCTCCTTGAACGTCGGCAGCATGCCCGCGTGGTGGGCCGCGATGCCGCGCTCCAGGCCCTCCAGCCACTCGTAGTAGCCGAGGACGTGCAGGTCCTCCGTGGGGATGGAGGCGGTGCGCTCCTCGACGAGTTCGCGGACCCGCGTCCGTGCCTCGTCGTCGTTCAGCCTGAGGCCCGCGTACAGGCACTGCTGGACGGCGGCCTCGCAGGCCGCGCGGCTGAAGATGAACGTGATGGCGGGCAGCAGCCCTTCCGAGTCGAGCCGCTCGATGACCTCGGGCCGGCTGGGCGTCCACACGCGCGAGCGCTGCCGGCGCTCGCGCTCGCGGTCCGCCTCGCGCATGGCGCGGCCCCGTCTGCGGTCCTGGTAGGACGGACGGCTCGCCTCCATCCGCGCCAGGCGGGTGAGGTCGGGGTTGACGGCCTTCCTGTGGCCCTCGCCCTCCTCGAAGAGGTCGTACATCCGCCGTCCGGCGAGCACGTGCTGGAAGAGCGGCACGGGCCGGTGCTCGGAGACGATCACCTGGGTGTCGCCGCGCACCGTGTCCAGCCAGTCGCCGAACTCCTCGGCGTTCGACACGGTCGCCGAGAGCGACACGAGGGTCACCGACTCGGGGAGGTGGATGATCACTTCTTCCCAGACGGCGCCCCGGAAGCGGTCGGAGAGGTAGTGCACCTCGTCCATGACGACGAACCCGAGGCCGCGCAGGGTCTGCGAGCCGGCGTAGAGCATGTTGCGCAGCACCTCGGTGGTCATCACGACCACCGGGGCGTCGGAGTTCACGCTGTTGTCGCCCGTGAGCAGGCCGACCTTGTCCGCGCCGTACCGGCGGGCGAGGTCGGCGTACTTCTGGTTGGAGAGCGCCTTGATGGGGGTCGTGTAGAAGCACTTCTTGCCCTGCTGGAGGGCGAGGTGGACGGCGAACTCGCCGACGATCGTCTTGCCCGAGCCGGTGGGCGCGGCCACCAGAACGCCCTTGCCCGCTTCGAGCGCCTGACAGGCCTCGATCTGGAAGGGGTCGAGGCCGAAGTCGTACATCTCGCGGAAGGAGGCGAGCGCGGTGGCCTGCTCGGCAGCGCGCTTCCGTGCTGCCGCGTACCGCTCGGCCGGTGAGAGGTCCTCTGTCATCGTGCTTTCGAGCCTACCGGCAGCCACTGACAACAGGACGATCATTATCCGGATCCGCCGGCCCGGGACCCGGATCCGCCCAGCTCAGCAGGTCAGGGAGCGGCGACGCGGACCGCTGCGGGCACGCACTCCGCGGTCAGCGGCAGCGGCCCGAGCGGCTCGCCGTCCGCGTACCCGGTGATGCCGTCGGCCACCAGCTCGACCCGGGCGGCCCGGTGGACGGTCACCTTGGGATGGCCGAGGTGCGTGCCCCGGTACACCTTCGGGAACACCTTGAGCAGCGTCGTACGGCTGCAGTCCCCGACGACGGTGACGTCGAAGAGCCCGTCGCCGAGGTCGGCGTCGGCACAGATCCTCATGCCGCCGCCGTACGACGAGCCGTTGCCGACGGCCACCAGCGTCGCCTCGACCTCCCGGACGTCGCCGTCGTCCAGCGTGATCCGGTACGGGAACGGCTTGAAGGAGGCCAGTTCCGCGAGCATGGCCAGGTCGTACTTGAAGCGGCCGGCGGGCCACCGCATCCGGTTGCCCCGGTCGTTCACCCGGGAGTCGAAGCCGGAGGCGAGGACGGTGCCGAACCAGGTGCCGCCGACCCGCCCGAGGTCGACGTCGCGCAGCCGGGCGGACTTGAGGGCGTCGGCGATCTGCCGCCCCGCTGCCGCGGGGTCGCGCACCGGGAGCCCGAGGGCCCGCGCGAAGTCGTTCCCGGTGCCGACGGCGACCAGCCCGAGCGGCGTGCGCGTACCGGCGACGGCCTGCAGGGCGAGGCTCGCCATCCCGTCGCCGCCGACGGCCACCAGGGCGCCGGTGCCCTCCGAGACGGCGGCACGCGCGCGCGTGAGTGCGTCCCCGGCGTCCGCGCCGAGGACCGTCCGCACCAGGAAGCCCGCCGCCCGCAACGCCGAAGCGGCCGGCTGCGCCGCGTGGGCGCCCCGGCCGCGGCCCGCGGTGGGGTTGACGAAGAGGGTGATCTCGCTGGTCACGGCCTGACCTTACGAGGTCCCGGTCTTCGTCAGGTCACGTCGTCATAACCGTTGACCCGGTCCGTGCTCGCCTGCTCGGGCAGCGCCCGTCCGGCCGGGACGGCTTCGATCTCGCCGATGTCCTCGGGGGTGAGGTCGAGCTCGGAAGCCTCGTCGTCGGCGGGGCCCTCGGCATCGCGCCGCCGCCTGCGCCGGTCGTTCAGGAGGGAGAAGAGCACGGCGAAGAAGTACAGGACCCAGATCGGGCCCGCGAGGGCCAGCATGCTCAGCGGGTCCGTGCTGGGCGTCGCGAGGGCCGCGAACAGCGTGATGCCCAGGATCATCCCCCGCCACCAGCCCAGCATGCGCTTGCCGGTGATCATCCCCGTGAGGTTCAGGAAGATGAGCAGCAGCGGCAGCTCGAAGGACAGGCCGAAGACGACCACCATGCGCGTCACGAGGTCGAGCAGGTCGTCCAGCGGCAGCAGGTTGACCGCCCCGTCGGGCGTGAAGTCCAGCAGTACCTTCGCCGTGGTGGGCAGCACCTTGTAGGCGAAGTAGGCGCCGCCGAGGAAGAGCGGGGCGCCGAGGCCCACGAACCCGTAGGCGTACTTCTTCTCGTGCCGGTGCAGGCCGGGCGCGATGAACGCCCACAGCTGGTAGAGCCAGACCGGGGACGCCAGGACGACACCGGCCATCAGGGACACCTTCAGGGCCAGCGTGAACGGCATGAGCAGACCGCTGACCGTCAGCTGGGCGCACTGGTCCTTGGAGGACTTGGACAGTTCCTCGAAGGTCTGGTGGCAGCCGACCTTGCTGAGAATCGGCTCCGTGATGAAGTTGATGATGTCGTAGTAGAAGAACGCGGCCACGACCGTGACGGCGACGATGGCCAGCATCGCCTTCGCGAGCCGGTTGCGGAGCTCACGAAGGTGTTCCGCGAGGGGCATCCGTCCCTCGGGATCCCTCTCCTTCTTGCGGGCAGACTTGAGCAACCCACGTCCTCATCTCGTGCGGCGGGCCGGAGGCCTCCGGCCCTGCGTCAGCGCTTGGTCGTGTCCGTCGGCTCGGCCACCGGGCGCGAGCTGGTCACGTCGCCGGGCGCGGCCTGGATGGTGCGCTGAGAGGGGGACTGCTCGTCGGTGTTCGGCGGGCCCGCGGGGGCCGGGTCGTGGCCCTCCGACTTCATGGCCTTGGCCTCGCTCTTGAGGATGCGAGCGGACTTGCCGAGCGAACGCGCCATGTCCGGAAGCTTCTTCGCGCCGAACAGCAGGATGATGACGACGAGGATGAGAATGATCTCGGGGGCGCCGAGCCTTCCGAACATAAGTCTTTACCTTCTCACCGAGGCGGCTGGATTGGGAGCTGTTCGATCGGTCGGACAGGTGCCCGATCGTCGTGCTGACTGCGATCGTAACGCTCAGGGGTAAACGCGAGGCAATCCCTGTGCGTACTCCCAGTTCGCGGCCCGCGCCTCGTTATCCGGGCCACAACAAGCAGCGTACCCGGCTGCCCCGCCGCCTCGACAGGCCGGAAGCCCCTCGGACGGCCGGGAACCCGTGACTCACAGGGTGTCCACGGAGCGGGCGGTGATCACGGCGACCCGCTCCAGATCCTCCGCGGCACGGTTGATGCGCTGCGCCGAATCGGCCACCTGCCGTCCGAGGCGCTGCGCCTCCAGGAAGACGCGGACAGCCAGCACGCCGAGCACGGCGATTCCCAGGAAACCCACAGCGATCGCGAACATCGGCCAGAACATGTCGTCGACCCTAGCGCCTGTCCCTCAGATCCCGGAGTGCAGGCGCAGGGTCCGCACCCCGCCGCCGATGAGCAGTTCGACGATCCGCTCACCGGCCGGCTTGCGCACAGCCTCCCCGCAGTCGGGGCAGGTGAAGGAGTAGAACGTGGTGCGGCTGCTGGCGCCGACGGCCAGCCGCAGCGCCGCGGCGGAGAGCTCGAAGCGGCCCCGGCAGTCGGGGCAGGCGGCTCTGAACAGCACGGGAGCGACCCTCGTCATCCCGGCGAACGCCGACGCCACCGACATGTCATGTGCACCAGAGATCGCCGACGTGCTCACAGCCCCTGCTCCTGCCTGTCGTACAGCTCGTCCTGAACTCCGTGGGGCGCGGCCTGCCCGGTGGCCGGCCGGGGTGCGCCGAGCGCTCCGTGCGGCTCGGGCCCGTCGTACGCCGCGAGCGCCTCGCGGGCCGCCCGGCGGGCGCTGTCCGCGAGGTCCTGCGGCGACACGATCCGGCCGTCTCCGCCGAGTCGCAGCGCGAGCCGGCGCAGCGAGGCCGGGTCGGGGGCCCGCAGCGTGATCCGCAGTCCGCCGTCGGGCAGTTCCTCGGCGGTGTCGTGGGGGTAGTACTCGGCGACCCAGCGACCGCCGGGGCCGACCTCGATCACCACCTCGGGGTCCTCGGCGGCGGGCTGCACGAGGCCTTCGGAGAGGTCCCGCAGCTCGATCTCGGGCGGCGCGGACGGCTCGTCCAGGATGCGGATCTCGGCGACCCGGTCCAGCCGGAAGGTGCGGCGCGCCTCGGAGCGGCGGCACCACGCCTCGACATAGGTGTGGCCGACGCTGACCAGGCGGATGGGGTCGATCTCCCGCTCGGAGAGCTCGTCGCGGGCGGGCGAGTAGTAGCGGATCCACAGGCGGCGCCGCTCGGAGATGGCCCGGTCGACGTCCGCGAAGACACCGCCCTCGGACTCGAAGGTGACCGAGAGCCGGGAGCTGGCGCCCGCCGCCTCGCCCGCCGCGGCCTCGACCTTGGCGGTGGCCCGCAGCAGGGCCTGCCGGTCGCCCTCGCGCAGTCCGGGCAGCGTGGAGACCGCGCGGGCGGCCACGAGCAGCGCGGTCGCCTCGTCGGCGGCCAGGCGCAGCGGCTCCGCGGCCTCGGCGCCGAGGGCGGCCGGGTTGTGCCACCAGATGCGGTCGCCGTCGGTGTCGATGTCGAGGAGGTCGCCCCCGCGGAAGCTGGTCCCGCACAGCGGCAGCACGTCGAGGTCGGAGATCAGCTCGTCCTCGCTGATGCCGAAGGCGCGGGCGACGTCGCTGACACGCGCGCCGGGGCGCTCGCGCAGATAGGTCACCAGCGACAGCATCCGCCGGGTCTGGTCGATGGCGTTCGCCGGCTTGGCCGATTTGCCTGCCACGTTGTCGTGTCCCCCTCAGCCCTTGGCCACGGCGCGCAGCCGGTCCACTACCTCGGCCCGCAGCTCGGCGGGCTCGAGGACCACCACGTCCGGCCCGAACTCCACGAGCCAGGCGTCCAGGCCGTGCCCGTATGGAATCTCCAACTCGTCCCACCCGTCGCCGAGTTCCCGTACGGAGGCGGCCTTGGCGCGCAGCGGGTAGCCGGCACCCGCGCGCAGCCGGATCCGGGCGGAGCGGTCGGCGTTCTCCCCGGCCCAGCTCGCGACCGTCACCCGCACGGTGACGACGTCGGGCACCTCGGCCGTGAACTTCCCGGAGCGGCTGCGGACCTTGCCGGTGATCCGCGAGAGCCTGAAGACGCGTTCGGCACCGCGGTCGCGGTCCCAGCCCGCCAGGTACCAGTGGCCGCGCCAGCACTCCAGGGCCCAGGGTTCGACCGTGCGGGGTTCGGGCCGGGCGGCGGTGGCCTTCCGGTACTCGAAGGTGACCGGGCGGCGGTCGCGGCAGGCCAGCATCAGCGGTTCGAAGGCCGCCTCGTGCACGGGGATGTGCGGCTCCAGGGCGCCGTGGACCTCGTACGGGTCGACGTCCTCGGGCAGGCCGGCGGCGCGCAGCTTCTGCAGGGCGCCGCTCGCCGCTCCGGCCAGGCGGGCCTGCTGCCACACCTTGGCGAGCAGGCCCAGGGCGGCGGCCTCCTCGGCGTCGAGCGTGATCGGCGGCAGGCGGTTGCTGTCGCGGCGGGCGAGATAGCCGACCTCGCCGTCGAGGTTCTCCACGGTCGCGATGACCAGGCCGAGTTCGCGCAGATCGTCCTTGTCGCGCTCGAACATCCGGTTGAAGGAGTCGTCCGACCCGGCCTCCAGGTAGGCCTCGATGGACTCGCGCAGCTCGCGCTTGCTGAGTGGCCGCCGGGTCCCGAGCAGACACAGCGCGAGGTTCATCAGCCGCTCGGCCTTGGCAATGGCCATCGACGCCCTTCCTATGGTGCTTCCGACCGATGACCGTACCGCTCCGGAGTGTCGCGGCAAAAGCCGAGGGCCCATGCCGGACAGGCATGGGCCCAGTTGATCGGGTCCGGTCAGATTTCGATCACACGGCGGACGAAGACCTGACCACGATCCGATTCCGACGACGACCGGATCGGGTGCGGTCCCTTCGACGGCTCAGACCGAGATCAGGTCGCAGACGAAGATCAGCGTCTCGCCCGGGGCGATCCGGCCGCCGGCACCGCGGTCGCCGTACGCGAGGTGCGCCGGGATGGTCAGCTGGCGACGGCCGCCGACCTTCATGCCCTGCACGCCCTGGTCCCAGCCGGAGATGACCTGGCCGACACCGAGCTGGAACTGCAGCGGCGTGCCGCGGTTCCAGGAGGCGTCGAACTCCTCGCCGGTCGAGAAGGCCACGCCCACGTAGTGGACCTTGACCGTGTCACCGGCCTTGGCGACCGGCCCGTCGCCCTCCCAGATGTCCTTGATCTCGAGGTCCGCCGGGGGCTCGCCGCCCGGGAAGTCGATCTCGGGCTTCTCGATGCTCACTTCATTGCTCCTTGTTACGCGGCACGGTCCCGGACGGTGTCACTGACACCGCGGTCAGACCGTTCCGAGGATATCCACTACGAAGACCAGCGTGTTCTTGGCCAGCTCGCTCTGCGGGTTCGAGCCGTAGGCCAGCGAGGGCGGGATCACCAGCAGGACACGGTCGCCCACGTTCTTGCCGACGAGGCCCTTGTCCCAGCCCTGCACCACGGAACCGGTGCCGATCTGGAAGCCGGTGGCACCCCCGTGGTTCCAGGAGGAGTCGAACGTCTTGCCGTCCTCCCACTTCACACCGGTGTACTGGGCGATGAGGCCCTGGCCCGCCTTGACCTTCGGACCGGTGCCCTTGATGAGCACCTGCTCCTTGAGGTCCTTGGGCGCCTTGGTGTTCTTCGGGACGGTGATGATCGCCGCCTTCTGCGAGGGGGCCTTCACCACCGGCATGCCCGGCGCCGGGGCGGCCTGCTCACCCTTGACCTCCGCCTTGGGGTCGACGGCGGCGGCACCGGCAGCGTCGACCACCCAGACGAGGACGTCCTTCTTGGCGATGCCGGAGGACGTGTTCAGGTTCTCGCCGATCAGGTCGCCCGCGGTGCCCTGCACCAGGACGCGACTGCCCTGCTTCTTGCCCTCGACGGCGTCGAGCACCTTGGCGGGCAGCTGCTGGCTCTGCTGGCCGACGCGCTCCACGGCCTGCTGGCGCGGCGTGCTGCCGCTGCTCGCCGAGGCCCAGGTGCCGCCGAGCTCCTTGGCGCCGTCCCACTTCTCGACGGTCCAGTCCAGCCGGACGAAGTCCGACTTCTTGATCACCTTCCCGTCCCCCTCGGACACGGTCCTGACCACCGTCTTGTCCGACGGGTCACCCTTGGGGACAGAGATCTTCGGCTTCTGCCCGACCTCTCCCTTCACCACGGCGACTCCTTCCGCGGAGCCGCCGTCGTCGTCACCGTCCGATCCGCACGCGGCGGTGAACAGCAGGGCGGGTACGGCCAGCAGCGCGACGGCACGACGCTTCACGTTGTAGTTCATCAGTCCAACTGGGGATCGGAGGCGGGGCAATGGGCGCCACTCTACGGCGTACGCACATCGGTGCACGGATTGTCGCGACACACGCGGGTGCCCGGGCCGCGTGACACTCCGGACACCCTCGCCCGCGCGCGGACCGCCCGAGGACGGCACCGGGGCGCACCCGGCCGGTCCGGGACGGACAACGCCCGATGCCCGGCGGCATCACTGCCTCCGGGCATCGGGCGTCGCGCACCGTGCGCTGCCGGCTCACATGCCGGCGATCAGCTTCTCCACGCGGTCGTCGACGGAACGGAACGGGTCCTTGCACAGCACCGTGCGCTGCGCCTGGTCGTTCAGCTTGAGATGGACCCAGTCGACGGTGAAGTCGCGGCGCTGCTCCTGGGCCCGCCGGATGAAGTCGCCGCGCAGCCTCGCGCGGGTGGTCTGCGGCGGCACGGACTTGCCTTCGAAGATCTTCAAGTCGTTGCAGATCCGGGCGGCTTGCCCCTTCTTCTCCAGCAGGTAGTACAGACCGCGGCGACGGTGGATGTCGTGGTAGGCGAGGTCTATCTGCGCGACCCGCGGATTCGACATCGTCATGTTGTGCTTGGCCCGGTACCGCTCGATCAGCTGGTACTTCATCACCCAGTCGATCTCGGTGCCGATCCGGTCGAGGTCCTCGGCCTCGATCGCGTCGAGCGTGCGGCCCCAGAGCTCCAGGACCTGCTCGACGGTGCCCGTGCGGATGCCGCGGCGCTCACAGAAGTCCACGGCCTTCTCGAAGTACTCGCGCTGCACCTCCAGGGCGGAGGCCTCGCGCCCGCTGGCCAGCCGCACCTTGCGGCGGCCCGTGATGTCGTGGCTGACCTCGCGGATCGCCCGGATCGGGTTCTCCAGGGTCAGGTCGCGCATCACCGTGCCTGCCTCGATCATGCGCAGCACGAGGTCGGTGGCGCCCACCTTGAGCAGCATGGTGGTCTCGGACATGTTCGAGTCGCCGACGATGACGTGCAGCCGGCGATAGCGCTCGGCGTCCGCGTGCGGCTCGTCCCTGGTGTTGATGATGGGCCGGGAGCGGGTCGTCGCGGAGCTGACGCCCTCCCAGATGTGCTCGGCACGCTGGCTCACGCAGTACACGGCACCGCGCGGTGTCTGCAGCACCTTGCCGGCGCCGCACAGCAGCTGTCGCGTGACGAGGAACGGAATGAGAATGTCCGCGAGTCGGGAGAACTCCCCGTGCCGGGCCACCAGGTAGTTCTCGTGGCACCCGTAGGAGTTGCCCGCCGAGTCGGTGTTGTTCTTGAACAGATAGACGTCGCCCGCGATTCCTTCCTCGTGCAGGCGGCGTTCGGCGTCGACGAGGAGTCCTTCGAGAATGCGCTCGCCGGCCTTGTCGTGGGTGACCAGCTCGGTCACGTTGTCACATTCGGGTGTCGCGTATTCCGGATGTGATCCCACGTCGAGATAAAGGCGGGCACCGTTCCGCAGAAAGACATTGCTGCTGCGGCCCCATGACACGACACGGCGGAAGAGGTACCGCGCCACCTCGTCGGGAGACAGGCGGCGCTGTCCCCTGAACGTACACGTGACGCCGTACTCGTTCTCCAGCCCGAAAATGCGGCGGTCCATGACTGAACATTACGCCCGATCCCCTGCGCTGAAACGGGGTTCGACGGCACGGTTTGGATCATTTTCCGATGAGACCGCAACGACCTGGCCCGCGGCGGGAGCTGCCAGGACCCGCCCGGTGGCCAGCAGGACCAGCAGGGACACGGCCCCGGCGGCACCCGGCACCGCGAAGCCCCAGAAGGCTCCGCCCCACTGGACGACCGGTCCCGCGAGGCCCGTTCCGACCGACGCGCCGACGGTGAACGTCGTCACCAGCCAGGAGAACGCCTCGGTGACCGTGCCGCGCGGGGCGTGCCGGTCGACCAGGATGAAAGCGCAGGCGATGCACGGCGCGAGGAAAACGCCCGAGAGGGCCGTGAGCGCCGTCATGGCCACCGCGCCCGGCGTCAGCATCAGCGGCAGGTAACACACCCCCAGAAGGGCGACCAGCCACCTCAGTCGACCCTCCGGCTCCCCCGCCCACCGCCGCGCGCCGTACACGCTGCCGCCGACCAGGGCACCGAGACCGAGGGCCGCCATCAGCCAGCCGTACACGGCGTCACCGCCGTGGTCGTCGGCGTACGACACCGCGGCGACCGTGATGGAGCCGAGCGCCATGCCGATGAACAGGAACGCGCCGAGCAGGGCGAGCAGGCCAGGCGAGCGCAGCGCGCCCAGCCAGTGTGCCTCGCGCGGTGCCGAACGCCACGCGCGCGAGGGGGGCGAGAGCACCACGGAGAGGGCGCCGAGGAGCCCTATGACGCTCAGGACCAGCAGCGCGGCCCGGGCGGACCAGAGCGACACGCAGAGCGTCACCAGCAACGGCCCGACGGTGAACATGATTTCCTGCGCCACGGCGTCCATCGCGTACGCGGTGTGCACCTGCTCCTCCTTGCGCAGGACGCTGGGCCACAGGGCACGCAGGCCGCCCTCGAGGGGCGGCGTGAAGAGCCCGGCGACGGCCATGGAGGCGTACGCGAGGGGCAGCGGGTCGGTGCCCGCGAAGGCGAACGCGGTCATGCCGAGAGCGGAGACGAGGGCGGCCGGCAGCTGGACGCGCGGCTGCCCGCAGAGGTCCACGAGGCGGCCGAGGAGCGGCTGGCCCACCGCGTTGGAGACGCCGTAGACGGCCGCCAGTGCCCCGGCCAGGCTGTAGGTGCCGCCCTCCGCGCGGATGAAGAGCACGACCGCGATCGCCGCGGTGGCGTTCGGCAGGCGGCCCACCAGGGTGCCGGTGAGGAGCCGTGCGGCGTGCCTTGTCCTGAGGATCTCCAGGTATCCCGCGGCCATGTCGCCTTCCCTCCCGAGCGCCGAGGCTGCCCGCACCTCAAGTTTTACGTATAACGTCCTCGCTCATACGTACCATGTGCCCAGTCCGGGAGTCCAGCAGAGAGACAGGTCGACGGTGGCACCGAGCAGCACGCGCCCCACGAGCCGGGACGTCGCCCAGGCCGCCGGGGTGTCCCAGGCGGCCGTCTCCCTGGTGCTCGGCGACAAGTGGCGGGGCCGGGTCTCCGCGACGACGGCGGACCGGGTCAGGGAGGCCGCCCGTGAACTCGGCTACCGGCCCAACCTCGCCGCCCGCAATCTGCGCCTCGGCCGCACCCGGACCGTGCTCCTCGTGGTGCCCGCCCTGACCACCGAGTTCTTCGCCGGCGTCTACACCGGCGCCGCCCGGGTCGCCGCCGAGCACGGCTTCGGTGTCGTCCTGTACCCCTCCCCCGAAGGCATCGGCCCGGCCCGCGACCCCTTCGGCTCCGCCCCCGCCGCCCTGGACGGGATCCTCGCCTCCTCGATGGCCGCCGACGCCCTCACCGCCATCCGCGGCGACCAGCTGCCCCTCGTCATGCTGGACAGCGACCCCGCCGGCAGCCTGGGCGCGGCGACCGTCAACCTCGACATCGCGGACGGTGTGCGGCAGGTCGCGGAGCACCTGCTGGCCCTCGGCCACCGCCGCATCCTGCACCTGGCGGCCGACGTCGCCTCCTGGACGTTCGAGGTGCGGGCACGGGAACTCGCCACGCGGCTCGCCGCCGTCCCCGGCACCCGGCTGCGGACCGCACCCGCCCCCATCTCCATCGACGGGGCCCTGGCCGCCGCCGAGGCCGCCCTCGGCGCCCCCGGGCCGCGGCCGACCGCGATCGTCTGCGACGACGACAAGCTGGCCGCGGGCGCCTACAAGGCGGTGCGGCGGCTCGGTCTGCGCGTCCCGGACGACGTCTCCGTCACCGGCCTCGACGACCTGGCGCTCGCCACCGCCATCGACCCGGAGCTGACCACCGTCCGGCTGGACGCCGAGCTCTTCGGCGAACGCGGCATGGCGGCCCTCCTGGCGGTCCTGGAGGGCCGCACGCCCGAGGCCGGCGACATCCCCGTCGAACTGGTCGTACGGGGCTCCACGGCCCCGCCCACCGGTCACCGCACCGGGACGGGGTCCCCCTCGGGCGTCTGAGCAGCGGGGTCCCGGGCGGCCCGGCGCATCGGGACGACGACCGGGACCACCGCGCGCCCCCGAACGGGACCAGGGCCCCGGCCGGAACCGGGGCCCCGGAAACGCCGCGCGCCCCGGCCACAGGGGCCGGGGCACGCACACAGCGAGGCGGACGCGAGATCACTCCTCGTCGTCGGGATCCTCTGCCTCCGTGGCGGTGGACGCACCACCGACCTCCAGCAGGCGGCCGAGCTGCCGCCCGGTGATGCGCTTGAACTTGCGCTGCTGCGGACGCGTACGGTCCAGGACGGCGACCTCCAGGCGCTCCACGGGAATCTCCCGCTCACCGCCGTTCGGCTCGCGCGACAGGGACTGCACGGCCAGCTTGAGCGCCTCGGCGAGCGTCATGCCGTCCTCGTGACGCTGGTCCAGATAGCTGCTGATCTGCTCCGCGTTGCCACCGACCGCGACCGAGCCGTGCTCGTCGACGATCGATCCGTCGTGCGGCAGCCGGTAGATCTGGTCGCCCGCGGCGGTCTCCCCGACCTCGGCGACCACCAGCTCCACCTCGTACGGCTTCTCGGCGGCGGAGGAGAAGATCGTGCCCAGGGTCTGGGCGTAGACATTGGCGAGACCGCGGGCGGTGACGTCGTCCCGGTCGTAGGTGTATCCGCGGAGGTCGGCGTAGCGCACACCGCCGATCCGCAGATTCTCGTACTCGTTGTACTTGCCGGCGGCGGCGAAGCCGATCCGGTCGTAGATCTCGCTGAACTTGTGCAGCGCGCGGGACGGGTTCTCGCCGACGAAGACGATGCCGTCGGCGTACTGCAGCACGACCAGGCTGCGGCCACGGGCGATGCCCTTGCGGGCGTACTCCGCCCGGTCGGCCATCGCCTGCTGGGGAGAGACATAGAACGGCGTCGACACCGGTTAACCGTCCCTTTCTGTCGAAGTCACAGGGTCACCTTGGCAAGAGGGAGCGAGGTCAGAGCAGCGCGGCCCGCGGGCCGTCGGGCTGCTCGAGGCGCCGCTCCAGGATCGCGCGGGCGATCTCGGAGGACTCCGGCTCGGTGAGCCTGCGGAATCCCTCTTCGGTGATCACGGTGACGATCGGGTAGATCCGGCGGGCGACATCGGGACCGCCCGTCGCGGAGTCGTCGTCGGCCGCGTCGTACAGGGCCTGGACGACCAGCGTCGTGGCCTGCTCCTCGGTCAGGTCGTCGCGGTAGAGCTTCTTCATGGCGCCGCGCGCGAAGATCGAGCCGGAGCCGGTGGCGGCGAAGCCGTGCTCCTCGGAGCGGCCGCCGGTGACGTCGTAGGAGAAGATGCGGCCGCGCTCGCGGTCCACGTCGTACCCCGCGAAGAGGGGGACCACGGCGAGGCCCTGCATGGCCATGCCGAGGTTGGAGCGGATCATCGTGGAGAGACGGTTCGCCTTGCCCTCCAGGGAGAGCGTGGCGCCCTCCACCTTCTCGAAGTGCTCCAGCTCCAGCTGGAACAGCTTCACCATCTCCACGGCCAGACCCGCCGTGCCGGCGATGCCCACCGCCGAGTACTCGTCGGCCGGGAAGACCTTCTCGATGTCGCGCTGCGCGATGACGTTGCCCATGGTGGCCCGCCGGTCGCCGGCGAGGACCACGCCGCCGGGGAACGTGACGCCGACGATGGTGGTGCCGTGCGGCGCCTCGATCACGCCCTGGGTGGGCGGCAGCTGCCGGTTGCCCGGGAGCATGGCCGGCTGATGCTCGGACAGGAAGTCCATGAAGGACGACGACCCGGGCGTCAGGAAGGCAGCTGGTAGACGCCCGGTGCTACGAGTAGTGGCTTCCACGAGGATCCTTCCAAGTAGGCGGCAGCCCGACGAACAGCGTCGGGATCATCTCCCAACTTGCCGATGGCCGAATTGCAGTTGAAGCACAGTACGCCACGGACACTACCCGTCCTGTGGCAGTGATCCACATGAACGGCAGGAGCTTTCAAGCAGATCACGCAGAGCCCCCGCTGAGAGTCCACCAGCGCGTCACGCTCGGCTTCGGTGAGGCCGTAGTTGCGCTTCAGATGACCCGCACGCCCCTCGGCGGCGCGACACACCTTGCAGCGCGTCGACAGTCCGTCTGAGGCCGTGGCATTCCGGTGCCACTCGCTCCACGGCTTGACCTCGCCGCATTTGAGACAGAGCTTGTGCCCCTCGGGCACCTCCGCCAGCGGACGGACTTTTTGCCCGAGGCTCTGCTGACGTTTCCGGTGATAGTCCGACGCGCAGTCTCGGCAGTGGCGTTGCAGACCGTCCAGGTTGGACCGCTTGCGAGCAAAGGCTGCGCGCGGTTTGTCCTCACCACACCGCACGCAGCCCTTCAGGGACTCTCCATTCATCACGCCCAGAATCCCCGTAGCCTTCGATTCGAAGGCTACTCGCCACCCTTCTGAACGAATGACCGAACGAAGTCCTCGGCGTTCTCCTCCAAGACATCATCGATTTCGTCCAGTACGGAGTCGACGTCGTCGCTCAGCTTCTCCTGGCGCTCCTTGAGGTCCTCGGAGGCCTGCGCGTCCTGAGTCTGCTCCTCGGCCTCCTCCGTGGAACGCGTGGCCTTCTGCTGCCCGCCGCCGGTGTCCTTGGTCGCCATAACCCTCACCCCGCTCGGTTCGACGTTCTTGATCAGACCCTACAAGCAGGGTCCGACATCGGCCCCGCAGTTGCTGCAACGTCCGGGCGCCACCTCGATGATTCCCGGCCACCGCCTCTTTCCACCCCGCCGCGGCCACCCGGCCGCAGCGGGGCACATGACCCGCTCAGCGCCCCGACAGGACCCTGACCAGGTCTTCCGCCGTACGACAGCGGTCGAGGAGCTCCTTGACGTGATTACGCGTTCCGCGAAGCGGCTCCAGGGTTGGGACGCGCTGGAGCGAGTCACGACCGGGGAGATCGAAGATCACCGAGTCCCAGGAGGCCGCGGCGACGTCGTCCGCGTACTGCTCGAGGCAGCGTCCGCGGAAGTACGCCCGGGTGTCCTCCGGCGGCTTGGTGCGGGCCCGCTCGACGTCCGCCTCGTCCAGGAGCCGCTTCATCCTGCCCCGGGCCGCGAGACGGTTGTACAGGCCCTTGTCGGGCCGCACGTCGGCGTACTGGAGGTCGACCAGGTGGAGGCGTGCCGCGTCCCAGTCGAGGTCGTCCCGGCGCCGGTAGCCCTCCATCAGCTCCCGCTTGGCGACCCAGTCGAGCTCCCGGGAGAGGCTCATCGGATCGTTCTCCAGGCGGTTCAGGGTGTCCTCCCAGCGCGCCAGGACGTCCTTGGTCTGGTCGTCCGCGTCGGCACCGAAGCGCTCCTCCACGTACTTGCGGGACAGCTCGAAGTACTCCATCTGAAGCTGTACGGCGGTGAGTGTGCGGCCGCTGCGGAGCGTGACCAGGCGCTTGAGCGTCGGGTCGTGCGACACCTGGTGGAGTGTGCGGACGGGCTGGTCGACCGCCAGGTCGACGGCGATGAAGCCGTCCTCGATCATGGAGAGCACCAGGGCCGTCGTGCCCAGCTTGAGATAGGTCGAGATCTCCGACAGGTTCGCGTCGCCGATGATCACGTGCAGGCGGCGGTACTTCTCGGCGTCCGCGTGCGGCTCGTCGCGCGTGTTGATGATCGGCCGCTTCAGGGTGGTCTCCAGCCCAACCTCGACCTCGAAGTAGTCGGCACGCTGGCTGAGCTGGAAGCCGTGCTCGTGGCCGTCCTGTCCGATGCCGACGCGTCCGGCGCCGGTGACCACCTGCCGGGAGACGAAGAACGGCGTGAGGTGGCGCACGATGTCCGAGAAGGGGGTCTCCCGCTTCATCAGGTAGTTCTCGTGCGTGCCGTAGGAGGCGCCCTTGTTGTCGGTGTTGTTCTTGTAGAGGTGGATCGGCTGGGCGCCCGGCAGCTGGGCCGCGCGCTCCGCCGCCTCGGCCATGATGCGCTCGCCGGCCTTGTCCCACAGGACCGCGTCCCACGGGTTGGTGACCTCGGGCGCGCTGTACTCCGGGTGCGCGTGGTCGACGTAGAGACGCGCGCCGTTGGTGAGGATGACGTTGGCCAGGCCGATGTCCTCGTCGGTGAGCTGGCTGGAGTCGGCGGTCTCACGGGCGAGGTCGAAGCCTCGCGCGTCCCGCAGCGGATTCTCCTCCTCGAAGTCCCACCGGGCGCGGCGCGCCCGGTGCATCGCCGCCGCGTAGGCGTTGACGATCTGGGATGAGGTGAGCATGGCATTGGCGTTGGGGTGGCCGGGGACGGAGATTCCGTACTCCGTCTCAATGCCCATTACTCGCCGTACGGTCATGCGGCCCTCCTTGCCCGGCGGCGCCCCCGGTCGGGGGCGCTGCTCAAGTACCGCTGGTGCTCCGGTGCGTGCGCGGTGCCCGTCCCCGCATCACGCGACTCGGCGGTACGAAAGAGCCTAGAACGCCTTTGCGCTGGTGGGGAGATCATTTGCGTCATTGCCTTGCTCCGGCCGTGGCCGTGGCCTGAAAAGCAGTCGGCTGCGGATACCCGTGAAGGGCACCCGCAGCCGCCCTGTCTTTTACAGGTACTGACCCGTATTCGCCACCGTGTCGATGGAGCGCCCGGTGTCCGCGCCCTGCTTTCCGGTGACGAGGGTGCGGATGTAGACGATCCGTTCGCCCTTCTTGCCGGAGATGCGGGCCCAGTCGTCCGGGTTGGTGGTGTTCGGCAGGTCCTCGTTCTCCTTGAACTCGTCCACGCATGCCTGGAGGAGGTGGGAGACCCGGAGGCCCTTCTGGTTCGCGTCGAGGAAGTCCTTGATGGCTGCTTTCTTCGCGCGGCCGACGATGTTCTCGATCATGGCGCCGGAATTGAAGTCCTTGAAGTACAGGACTTCCTTGTCGCCGTTGGCGTAGGTGACCTCGAGGAAGCGGTTCTCCTCGGACTCGGCGTACATCTGTTCCACCGCGGTCTGGATCATGCCGTGGACCGTGGCCTCCCGGTCCCCGCCGTGCTCACCGAGGTCGTCGGAGTGCAGCGGGAGGCGCGCGGTGAGGTACTTCGCGAAGATGTCCTTCGCGGCCTGGGCGTCCGGACGCTCGATCTTGATCTTCACGTCGAGCCGGCCGGGGCGCAGGATCGCGGGGTCGATCATGTCCTCGCGGTTCGAGGCGCCGATCACGACCACGTTCTCCAGGCCCTCCACACCGTCGATCTCGGCGAGCAGCTGGGGGACGATGGTGTTCTCCACGTCCGAGCTGACACCGGAGCCGCGGGTGCGGAAGAGGGACTCCATCTCGTCGAAGAAGACGATGACGGGTGTGCCCTCGCTGGCCTTCTCCCGTGCACGCTGGAAGACCAGGCGGATCTGCCGCTCGGTTTCGCCGACGTACTTGTTCAGGAGCTCGGGGCCCTTGATGTTGAGGAAGAAGCTCTTGCCCGTGGCCTGTCCGGTCACCTCGGCGACCTTCTTGGCGAGCGAGTTGGCGACCGCCTTGGCGATGAGCGTCTTGCCGCATCCGGGGGGCCCGTACAGCAGCACACCCTTGGGCGGCCGCAGTTCGTGCTCCTTGAAGAGGTCGGGGTAGAGGTACGGGAGCTCGACCGCGTCGCGGATCAGTTCGATCTGGTTTCCCAGGCCGCCGATCTGCTCGTAGCCGATGTCCGGGACCTCTTCGAGGACGAGCTCCTCGACCTCGCTCTTCGGCACGACCTCGTAGACGTAGCCGGACCTGGGTTCGAGCAGGAGGGCGTCGCCGGGGCGGATGGTGACGTCCAGCAGCGGCTCGGCGAGCCGTACCACCCGTTCCTCGTCGGTGTGCCCCACCACGAGGGCGCGCTCGCCGTCCTCGAGGATCTCCTTGAGGGTGACGATGTCGCCGACGCTCTCGTACTCCATGGCCTCGACCACGTTGAGCGCTTCGTTCAGCATCAGTTCCTGGCCGCGGCGGAGCTCTTCGAGCTCCACGCTCGGGCTGACGTTCACCCGGAGCTTGCGGCCCCCGGTGAAGATGTCCGCCGTGCCGTCCTCGTTCGCCGTGAGGAAGACACCGAAGCCGGCCGGCGGCTGGGCCAGCCGGTCGACCTCCTCCTTGAGGGCCACGATCTGGTCGCGGGCCTCACGGAGCGTATTGGCGAGCCGCTCGTTCTGTGCGGACACGCCGGCCAGGTTGGTCTGCAGCTCGACGATCCGCTCCTCGAGAATCCTCGTGTGCCGCGGAGAGTCGGCGAGCTTGCGTCGCAGGACGGCGATCTCCTGCTCAAGGTAGGCAACCTGCCCGGCGGGGTCATCGGACCCTCTTCCCGGGCGGATGCCGCGGTTCATGTCGTCGTCGTGGGCTGCCACGGTCCTCACCTCCTCCAAGGGGAGCTGGACGCTTCCAGACCCTACCTGGGTGGGTGTCGATTGAAACCCCTAGATCACAAAGACTGTCGAGGAGTGTCCGATCTTCACCCTTGCGCTCTCCCTCACGCCAGGGGAATACCCACCCAACATGCTCGGGAAGCGGACGGAGGTAGGGTCGAAGTGTTCAACACCCGTCAGAGCTGGCCCGACTTGCCGGCGAATCGGATCGCTCGACGCAGGAAACGGCAGGAGAAATGACCGTGCAGCAGGAGGCAGGAGTCGGCGGCGAGGCGCTCGAGGTCTGGATCGACCAGGATCTGTGTACCGGCGACGGCATCTGCGCCCAGTACGCGCCCGAGGTCTTCGAGCTGGACATCGACGGTCTGGCCTACGTGAAGAGCGCGGACGACGAACTGCTCCAGGCGCCGGGCGCCGCAACGCCCGTACCTCTGCCGCTTCTGCGGGACGTCACCGACTCCGCGAAGGAGTGCCCGGGCGACTGCATCCACGTGCGGCGCGTTTCGGACAGGGTCGAGGTCTACGGGCCGGACGCCGGGTGATCTGACGGGCACCGGGCGTCACCGCCGGTCCGGTTGCCTCACACGCTCCGCGCCTCGGCCGGCTTCGAGCGGACGAAAGCGCCGTCCTTCCACTGCCACTTGGCTCGCTCCTTCACGTCCGGGCAGCAACTCGGTACGGCGGCTGAGGAGTAGCCGAGCAGGGTCGCCGTGACGGCTCCGTCGCGCAGCGCGAAGTCCGAGACGCTCAGGCGGTCCTCGGGATCGACCAGGGTGGCCACGATCCGCGGCTTGTCCGCGCCCTCGCCCCGGGTGAGCACGTAGACCCCGTTCGGCGGGGTGCCGGAGCCCGCGTCGCAGCGGACGACGGCCACGGTCTCCGGGCGGCCGTCTCCGTCGAGGTCCCCGGACGCCCTCTTCTGCACCAGCACCTTCGCGGGACCGCACTCGATCGGGAAGGCGACCGCCGCGGGGTCGGGCGGTGCGGTCGCGGCCGGGGCGGCCTTGGGGTCGGCGCCCGCCGCCTGGGCCGCTGTCGCCGCGTCGGGCTGCAGGACCGAGGACAGCGCGACGACTCCCGCGAGGGCGGTGGCCGTGGCGACCCAGTGGACGGGGCTGGTGTGCGTGTGTGCCAGTTCCGGGACGGCGGATTGCTGCACTAGGAGCGTCTCCTGTGAGGGCTGTACCGGTGGGGTGGCTGCATGGTGCCACACGTCACAGTGCGGCGGAACCGCGGGGTGGGTACTCGTAAGGGTTCGTCAACGGAAAAGCGCTGTGGCCGAGTTCCCGGTCGTCTCCGGGAACTCGGCCACAGGGGTGGTGCGTTGGGTACGTCGAGGGCTTGTGCCCGCCGGGTCAGCGGCCTCCGCCGTCGGCGTTGGGGCCCGCGTAGTCCTCGCCGTAGGCGCCCTTGGCGGGGCGGCGGCGGCGCATGGGCGGCTCGACGCCGTCCGCGAGACGGCGGGCGGTGAGCAGGAAGCCGGTGTGGCCGATCATCCGGTGGTCCGGGCGGACGGCCAGGCCCTCGATGTGCCAGTTGCGGACCATCGACTCCCAGGCGGTCGGCTCGTTGAAGCAGCCGATCTCGCGGATGGACTCGACGGTGCGCGCGAGCTGGGTGGTGGTGGCGACGTAGCAGCACAGGATGCCGCCGGGCACGAGCGCCTTGGAGACGGCCTCGAGGCACTCCCAGGGGGCCAGCATGTCGAGGATGACCCGGTCGACGTCCGTGTCGCTCAGGTTGTCCTGGAGGTCGCCGACGGTGAGCTGCCAGGCGGGGTGCGGGCCGCCGAAGTAGCGCTCCACGTTCTGCTTGGCGATCTCGGCGAAGTCCTCGCGGCGCTCGTAGGAGTGCAGCATGCCCTGGTCGCCGACGGCGCGCAGCAGGAAGCTGCTGAGGGAGCCGGAGCCCACCCCCGCCTCCACGACGCGCGCGCCGGGGAAGATGTCCGCGAAGGACAGGATCTGCCCCGCGTCCTTCGGGTAGACCACGGCGGCGCCGCGGGGCATGGACAGGACGTAGTCGGGGAGCAGGGGGCGCAGCGCGAGATAGGCGACGTTCCCCGTGGTGCGGACAACGCTGCCCTCGGGAGCGCCGATCAGCTCGTCGTGGGGGAAGGAACCCTTGTGGGTGTGGAAATTCTTCCCGGCCTCGAGCGTGAACGTGTAGTGGCGGCCCTTGGGGTCGGTCAGCTGAACCTGGTCCCCGACCTTGAAGGGCCCGCGCCTGCGGGCGGCACCGGTCGGTTCGGACATGTGACCAGCCTACCGGTCCCGGCGGGGGCCGCGGACCACCCGCACGGGGTCCCGGCGGGCGGGCCGGGAGCCGCCGTGCACGGCTCCGCGGCCGCCCGGGGTGATCGCTAGTGCTGTGGCCGCAAAGGTTTGCCGGGTCGCGGCGTCCGGTGCGGTGCATCGCAAGGCGGAGGGCCGCAGCTCGTACTGGACGTACTCGCGCGGTCCGAAAACGCGGCGAGGTGCCGTGCCGGGGGGCGTGACACGGTGAACCTTTACGGTCACAGCACTAGGGCCTGTCGTTTGGATCAGGCTGGCTGTGACCGACGGTTCGTCCTGACCGACCCGAGCGGGGTCTGGCGCGTGCAGCTGCAAGGCGGAGGAGGGAGTCGACGCGGAGCGTCGGCGACCGACGACAACGCCGCAGATGTGCGTGCCAGACCCCGCGACGCCGGCATGATCCAAACGACAGGCCCTAGGAGGGCCGGGCCATCGCCTTGACGAAGGCGCGCTCGACGTCGGCCGCCGAGAGGACGCCGTAGATCTCGCCCGAGTCCTCCACCACCAGGTACTCGGTGGCGGGGGTGGCCCGCAGCACGTCGAGGAGGTCCTCCCCCGCGAGCTCGGCGGAGATCCGCATGCCGTCGGTGAGGTCCTGGGCGAGTCCGCCGACCGCGACCCAGGGGCGACGGTGTTCCGGTACGCCGACGATGGCTGCCTCGCGGACCAGCGAGAGCGGTTCGCCGTCGGCGCCGACGACGACCAGGGCGCGGGCCCCCGCCTCGTTGGCGCGGCGCAGGGCCTCGGACAGGGGCGTGGCGGTCTCCACCGGGACCGCGCGGCGGGTGAGTGAGCGGGCGCGCAGCTCCGGCAGGTGCTCCCGCAGGCGGGCCATGCGCAGGCTGTTGCCCGCGCCGGTCCAGATGATCGCGGCGAGGATCGCGGCGAGCAGGGCGTCCATGACGGTGTCCATGCCGCCGATCTCGTCGGGTGCGTCGCCGAGCGCGCCGGACTGGGTGAGCAGGGGCAGTCCGATCAGTACGGACACGGCGAGCGCGCGGCCGACCCAGGCCGCGGCGATCGTGCCGCTCATCGGCCTGCCGGTGATCTTCCAGACCACGGCGCGGAGCATCCGGCCGCCGTCCAGGGGCAGCCCGGGCAGCAGGTTGAAGACGGCCACGATCAGGTTGGAGATCATCAGGCCGGCCAGCAGTACGCCGGGGACGGTGCCGGGTTCGACGGCCTGCACGGCCAGGTAGAAGAGGCCCGCGAGGATCAGGGAGAGCAGCGGGCCGACGAAGGCCAGCACGAACTCCCGGCCGGGGGTCTCGGACTCCTTCTCGATCTCCGACACCCCGCCGAAGAACTGGAGCTGGATCCGGCGCACCGGCAGCTTGAAGCGCAGGGCGGCGACGGTGTGGGCCAGCTCGTGCACCAGCACGGAGGCGTAGAAGGCGACGGCGAAGAAGAGGGACACGAGGTAGCGCAGGTTGCCGAGTTCGGGCAGCACCCGGTCGAGCTGGCCGCCGAACACCCAGGTGATGAGCGCGGCCACGAGGAACCAGCTGGGGGCGACGTAGACGGGGACGCCGAAGGGGCGTCCCATGAGCAGCCCGCCGCCGGGCTCCTTGCCCCGTCGGGGCGGTCGGCCCTTGCGGTTGCCGGACGGGGGCGTCCGCCGGCCGCCTCCCGTCGGGCCGCCGGTGCCCTGCGCGTCGGTTCCCGGGGGAACCGTCGGGGCCGGGCCGCCGGACGGGTCGTCACCGCGGTCGCGGTCGCGGTCGGGCCGGGGGCCGTCGGGACCGGCGCCGGCCGGAGTGGTTTCGGCGCGGGGTGCGGGTTGGCCTGCGGGGCCGGAGGGCGCCTCAGGTGTACTGGGATGTTCCGGGGCGGCCTCGGCGTGACCGGCCTGCGCCGGGGCGGCGGGACTGACGCCGGGTGCGGCCCCGCCATGGTCCTGGCCCGCAGGGGTGTCGCCGGGCATGTCGCCGTGGGTGCCCGCGGCCACAGGGTCGACACCGGGAGCCGTCCCGTGGGTGCCCGCCACAGGGCCGACGCCGGGAGCGCTCCCGTGCTGGCCCGGACCCACAGGGCCACCAAGCGGAGGCGTCGGGTGGTCGCCGGGCGTGGGGTGGCCATCGCCGGAAGGTGTCACGCGGTCGCCGAGCGCCGCCTCGTGGGCGCCCGCGGCCACAGGGCTGTCGCCGGGAGCCGTCCCTTGGGTGCCCGCGCCCAGATGGCTGTCGCCGGGAGCCGTCCCGTGGGTGTCCGCGGCCACAAGGCCGGCGCCGGGAGCGCTCCCGTGCTGGGTCGGAGCAGCGGGGGTGTGGGACGCAGGCCTCTCGTGGTCGCCCGGCGCGCCGGCGCCGTGGGCCGTGCCCTGGTCGCCGGTCGCCGAGGCGGCCGGAGTCGTCTCGCGAGCGTCCGGCGTCGCGGCGCCGGGGCCATGGGTTCTCTCTCGGGCGTCCGCGGCCGAAGCACCCCCGGCCGTCGTCCGGGCGCCGGGAGCCGTCCCGTGGTCAACCGGTGTCGCGGTGCCGTCACCCGGGAGCGTCACATGCGTGTCGGCCGGGGCCGGAGCACCGCCTGTCGGCGCCGGGGTGCCGTCGCCGGGAAGCCTCTCGTGGGTGGGGCCCGGGGCCGCGGGCGCCGGTTCCTGGGGTGTGTCGTGCCGGCGCGCCACCGGACGCCCGGCCCCGGCGGCCGTGGGTGCCGACGGATCCGCGTGAGCCCCGGTCGCCTCGTCGTTGCCGGACCGCGGCTGCCCGCTCCCGCCGCTCTCGTCCACGATGTCCCCTCGTTCGAAGCGTCTCCCCCACTCCCGATCATGCAGGGCGGGAGGGTCTGCGGTCGATGGTATGCGGCCGTCGCGGCGCGTTCCGCCCCGGCACCCCCTGCGTTTTCCGTGCCGTCGCACCAGCCGCGGCTGGGGGACTGTCGGTGCCGGGCCGTATGGTCTGTCGTCATGGACACCAGCACGGAGGACGCGGCTGCAACCGGCGTCGGCGACGTCGCGCGGACCGGCGCGGCCGGCACCCCGCAGGGTACGGCGGACAGCACCGGTACGGCCGCGCCGTCGGAGGGCGCCGCGACCGCCGGGGCCCCGGTGACCGTCGTGGCGGACGCCGCGCCCGCCGGGGACGTCGAGCCGGTGACGCCCGCCGCCCGGGTAGCCGTCGCCGAACCGGTGGCCGTCGCCGAACCTGTCGCGAAGGCCGCGCCCGCGCCCCCCGCGTCGTTGTCGCCCTCACGCGCGGGCGATTTCATGCAGTGTCCGCTGCTCTACCGGTTCCGGGTGATCGACAGGCTGCCGGAGAAGCCCAGCGAGGCGGCCACGCGCGGCACGCTGGTGCACGCGGTGCTGGAGCGTCTCTTCGACGCACCGGCCGCGGAGCGCACGGCGCCGCGCGCCAGGTCCCTGATCCCCGGCCAGTGGGACCGGCTGCGGGAGACCAGGCCGGAGGTCGTGGAGCTGTTCGGCGACGATCCCGAGGGCGAGCGCCTGGCGCGCTGGCTCGGCGAGGCGGAGCGGCTGGTCGAGCGCTGGTTCACGCTGGAGGACCCCACCCGGCTCGAACCGGCCGAGCGAGAGATGTTCGTCGAGGCGAGTCTGGACTCCGGGCTGAAACTGCGCGGCATCATCGACCGCGTCGACGTGGCACCGACGGGCGAGGTGCGGATCGTCGACTACAAGACGGGCAAGGCTCCCCGGCCGGAGTATGCCGAAGGCGCCCTGTTCCAGATGAAGTTCTACGCCCTGGTGGTCTGGCGGCTGAAGCGGGTCGTCCCGCGCCGGCTCCAGCTCGTCTACCTCGGCAGCGGCGACGTGCTGACGTACGACCCGGTGATCGCGGACCTGGAGCGCGTCGAGCGCAAGCTGCTCGCGCTGTGGGAGGCGATCCGGGAGGCGACCGAGACGGGCGACTGGCGGCCGCGGCCCACCAAGCTCTGCGGCTGGTGCGACCACCGGGCCGTGTGCCCGGAGTTCGGCGGTACTCCCCCGCCGTATCCGCTCCCCGTCAGGGCGCCCGAATCCGCTTCGGGCACGCAGGGCAGAATGGGGCCGGACTAGCGAAGGAGACTTACGTGGCCATCCGCGTCCTACTGGTCGACGACCAGCCGCTGCTGCGTACCGGCTTCCGGATGATCCTGGAGGCGGAGCAGGAACTTGCGGTCGTCGGCGAGGCCGGAGACGGCCTCCAGGCACTCGACCAGGTACGTGCCCTGCAGCCCGATGTGGTTCTGATGGACATCCGCATGCCGAGGATGGACGGGGTCGAGGCGACCCGGCAGATCACCGGCCCCGGCCGGGACGGTCCGGCGAAGGTCCTGGTCCTGACCACCTTCGACCTCGACGAGTACGTGGTGGAGGCGCTGCGCGCCGGCGCCAGCGGCTTCCTTCTGAAGGACGCGCCGGCCGACGAACTGGTGCAGGCGATCCGGGTCGTCGCGGCGGGCGAGGCGATGCTCGCGCCGAGCATCACGCGCCGCCTGCTCGACAAGTACGCGGGCCATCTGCCGTCCGGGGACGAGCCGGTCCCGAACACCCTGCACACGCTGACCGAGCGGGAGGTCGAGGTGCTGAAGCTGGTGGCCCGCGGCCTGTCGAACGCGGAGATCGCGGCCGACCTGTTCGTCAGTGAGACCACCGTCAAGACGCACGTGGGACACGTCCTCACCAAGCTGGGTCTGCGCGACCGGGTGCAGGCGGCGGTGTACGCGTACGAGAGCGGGCTGGTGCGTCCCGGCGCCCAGTAGCCGGCCCGCCCGCGCACCGGGCGGCCGCGCGTACGCGAGAGGGCGCCTCCTTCCGGCCGGAAGGAGGCGCCCTCTCGCGTACGCGCGGCCGCCCGGTGCGCGGGCGGGCCGGCTACTGGGCGCCGGGACGCACCAGCCCGCTCTCGTACGCGTACACCGCCGCCTGCACCCGGTCGCGCAGACCCAGCTTGGTGAGGACGTGTCCCACGTGCGTCTTGACGGTGGTCTCACTGACGAACAGGTCGGCCGCGATCTCCGCGTTCGACAGGCCGCGGGCCACCAGCTTCAGCACCTCGACCTCCCGCTCGGTCAGCGTGTGCAGGGTGTTCGGGACCGGCTCGTCCCCGGACGGCAGATGGCCCGCGTACTTGTCGAGCAGGCGGCGCGTGATGCTCGGCGCGAGCATCGCCTCGCCCGCCGCGACGACCCGGATCGCCTGCACCAGTTCGTCGGCCGGCGCGTCCTTCAGAAGGAAGCCGCTGGCGCCGGCGCGCAGCGCCTCCACCACGTACTCGTCGAGGTCGAAGGTGGTCAGGACCAGGACCTTCGCCGGACCGTCCCGGCCGGGGCCGGTGATCTGCCGGGTCGCCTCGACCCCGTCCATCCTCGGCATGCGGATGTCCATCAGAACCACATCGGGCTGCAGGGCACGTACCTGGTCGAGTGCCTGGAGGCCGTCTCCGGCCTCGCCGACGACCGCAAGTTCCTGCTCCGCCTCCAGGATCATCCGGAAGCCGGTACGCAGCAGCGGCTGGTCGTCGACCAGTAGGACGCGGATGGCCACGTAAGTCTCCTTCGCTAGTCCGGCCCCATTCTGCCCTGCGTGCCCGAAGCGGATTCGGGCGCCCTGACGGGGAGCGGATACGGCGGGGGAGTACCGCCGAACTCCGGGCACACGGCCCGGTGGTCGCACCAGCCGCAGAGCTTGGTGGGCCGCGGCCGCCAGTCGCCCGTCTCGGTCGCCTCCCGGATCGCCTCCCACAGCGCGAGCAGCTTGCGCTCGACGCGCTCCAGGTCCGCGATCACCGGGTCGTACGTCAGCACGTCGCCGCTGCCGAGGTAGACGAGCTGGAGCCGGCGCGGGACGACCCGCTTCAGCCGCCAGACCACCAGGGCGTAGAACTTCATCTGGAACAGGGCGCCTTCGGCATACTCCGGCCGGGGAGCCTTGCCCGTCTTGTAGTCGACGATCCGCACCTCGCCCGTCGGTGCCACGTCGACGCGGTCGATGATGCCGCGCAGTTTCAGCCCGGAGTCCAGACTCGCCTCGACGAACATCTCTCGCTCGGCCGGTTCGAGCCGGGTGGGGTCCTCCAGCGTGAACCAGCGCTCGACCAGCCGCTCCGCCTCGCCGAGCCAGCGCGCCAGGCGCTCGCCCTCGGGATCGTCGCCGAACAGCTCCACGACCTCCGGCCTGGTCTCCCGCAGCCGGTCCCACTGGCCGGGGATCAGGGACCTGGCGCGCGGCGCCGTGCGCTCCGCGGCCGGTGCGTCGAAGAGACGCTCCAGCACCGCGTGCACCAGCGTGCCGCGCGTGGCCGCCTCGCTGGGCTTCTCCGGCAGCCTGTCGATCACCCGGAACCGGTAGAGCAGCGGACACTGCATGAAATCGCCCGCGCGTGAGGGCGACAACGACGCGGGGGGCGCGGGCGCGGCCTTCGCGACAGGTTCGGCGACGGCCACCGGTTCGGCGACGGCTACCCGGGCGGCGGGCGTCACCGGCTCGACGTCCCCGGCGGGCGCGGCGTCCGCCACGACGGTCACCGGGGCCCCGGCGGTCGCGGCGCCCTCCGACGGCGCGGCCGTACCGGTGCTGTCCGCCGTACCCTGCGGGGTGCCGGCCGCGCCGGTCCGCGCGACGTCGCCGACGCCGGTTGCAGCCGCGTCCTCCGTGCTGGTGTCCATGACGACAGACCATACGGCCCGGCACCGACAGTCCCCCAGCCGCGGCTGGTGCGACGGCACGGAAAACGCAGGGGGTGCCGGGGCGGAACGCGCCGCGACGGCCGCATACCATCGACCGCAGACCCTCCCGCCCTGCATGATCGGGAGTGGGGGAGACGCTTCGAACGAGGGGACATCGTGGACGAGAGCGGCGGGAGCGGGCAGCCGCGGTCCGGCAACGACGAGGCGACCGGGGCTCACGCGGATCCGTCGGCACCCACGGCCGCCGGGGCCGGGCGTCCGGTGGCGCGCCGGCACGACACACCCCAGGAACCGGCGCCCGCGGCCCCGGGCCCCACCCACGAGAGGCTTCCCGGCGACGGCACCCCGGCGCCGACAGGCGGTGCTCCGGCCCCGGCCGACACGCATGTGACGCTCCCGGGTGACGGCACCGCGACACCGGTTGACCACGGGACGGCTCCCGGCGCCCGGACGACGGCCGGGGGTGCTTCGGCCGCGGACGCCCGAGAGAGAACCCATGGCCCCGGCGCCGCGACGCCGGACGCTCGCGAGACGACTCCGGCCGCCTCGGCGACCGGCGACCAGGGCACGGCCCACGGCGCCGGCGCGCCGGGCGACCACGAGAGGCCTGCGTCCCACACCCCCGCTGCTCCGACCCAGCACGGGAGCGCTCCCGGCGCCGGCCTTGTGGCCGCGGACACCCACGGGACGGCTCCCGGCGACAGCCATCTGGGCGCGGGCACCCAAGGGACGGCTCCCGGCGACAGCCCTGTGGCCGCGGGCGCCCACGAGGCGGCGCTCGGCGACCGCGTGACACCTTCCGGCGATGGCCACCCCACGCCCGGCGACCACCCGACGCCTCCGCTTGGTGGCCCTGTGGGTCCGGGCCAGCACGGGAGCGCTCCCGGCGTCGGCCCTGTGGCGGGCACCCACGGGACGGCTCCCGGTGTCGACCCTGTGGCCGCGGGCACCCACGGCGACATGCCCGGCGACACCCCTGCGGGCCAGGACCATGGCGGGGCCGCACCCGGCGTCAGTCCCGCCGCCCCGGCGCAGGCCGGTCACGCCGAGGCCGCCCCGGAACATCCCAGTACACCTGAGGCGCCCTCCGGCCCCGCAGGCCAACCCGCACCCCGCGCCGAAACCACTCCGGCCGGCGCCGGTCCCGACGGCCCCCGGCCCGACCGCGACCGCGACCGCGGTGACGACCCGTCCGGCGGCCCGGCCCCGACGGTTCCCCCGGGAACCGACGCGCAGGGCACCGGCGGCCCGACGGGAGGCGGCCGGCGGACGCCCCCGTCCGGCAACCGCAAGGGCCGACCGCCCCGACGGGGCAAGGAGCCCGGCGGCGGGCTGCTCATGGGACGCCCCTTCGGCGTCCCCGTCTACGTCGCCCCCAGCTGGTTCCTCGTGGCCGCGCTCATCACCTGGGTGTTCGGCGGCCAGCTCGACCGGGTGCTGCCCGAACTCGGCAACCTGCGCTACCTCGTGTCCCTCTTCTTCGCCGTCGCCTTCTACGCCTCCGTGCTGGTGCACGAGCTGGCCCACACCGTCGCCGCCCTGCGCTTCAAGCTGCCGGTGCGCCGGATCCAGCTCCAGTTCTTCGGCGGGGTGTCGGAGATCGAGAAGGAGTCCGAGACCCCCGGCCGGGAGTTCGTGCTGGCCTTCGTCGGCCCGCTGCTCTCCCTGATCCTCGCGGGCCTCTTCTACCTGGCCGTGCAGGCCGTCGAACCCGGCACCGTCCCCGGCGTACTGCTGGCCGGCCTGATGATCTCCAACCTGATCGTGGCCGTCTTCAACCTGCTGCCCGGGCTGCCCCTGGACGGCGGCCGGATGCTCCGCGCCGTGGTCTGGAAGATCACCGGCAGGCCGATGAGCGGCACGATCGCCGCGGCCTGGGTCGGCCGCGCGCTCGCCGTGTCCGTACTGATCGGACTGCCCCTGCTCACCCAGTCCGGCGCGCTCGGCGACGCACCCGACGAGATCGGCGGCATGGACACCGTCATGGACGCCCTGCTCGCCGCGATCCTCGCCGCGATCATCTGGACCGGCGCGGGCAACAGCCTGCGCATGGCCCGCCTGCGGGAGCACCTGCCGGAGCTGCGCGCCCGCTCACTCACCCGCCGCGCGGTCCCGGTGGAGACCGCCACGCCCCTGTCCGAGGCCCTGCGCCGCGCCAACGAGGCGGGGGCCCGCGCCCTGGTCGTCGTCGGCGCCGACGGCGAACCGCTCTCGCTGGTCCGCGAGGCAGCCATCGTCGGCGTACCGGAACACCGTCGCCCCTGGGTCGCGGTCGGCGGACTCGCCCAGGACCTCACCGACGGCATGCGGATCTCCGCCGAGCTCGCGGGGGAGGACCTCCTCGACGTGCTGCGGGCCACCCCCGCCACCGAGTACCTGGTGGTGGAGGACTCGGGCGAGATCTACGGCGTCCTCTCGGCGGCCGACGTCGAGCGCGCCTTCGTCAAGGCGATGGCCCGGCCCTCCTAGGGCCTGTCGTTTGGATCATGCCGGCGTCGCGGGGTCTGGCACGCACATCTGCGGCGTTGTCGTCGGTCGCCGACGCTCCGCGTCGACT
>NZ_JBWKDS010000053.1:0-49549 GCF_056435845.1 Streptomyces sp. NPDC043867
TTTCCCTTTCCGGCGGTTCCGACTCTACCAGATCCTTTCGGGCCTGATTCCCAGTCAGCGGGGCTTGCCTTCCCGGCTTTTGGGCCGTTCCGACGTCCCAAACTTTAGCGGATCCTCCCGGCGGTTCCTAATCGGAGCTGCCGGAGCCAAATCGAATTGAATTCGGGCACGCCGAAATTCAACCCGGTTGGGAGATCCTGCTGGTGGTTTGGGTGCCGCTTCAGCGGCGGAGGCGCTGTCGCAGAACCGTGACGGCTCCGCGGCAACTCGAAGAACCTTACGGATCCAGGAGGGGGCTGTCAACCACCTCTGTCAAGAACTTTTGGGACCGGCTCGCGCCCGTCGCCGGCCGGGGTCCGTGGTCTCAGTCGAGGTCGGTGAGACGGCCGCTCGCGTCCGGCTGGGCGTCCTCCACCCTGCGCAGCAGCCGGGTCAGCACCTCGCCGAGGACACCGCGCTCGTCAGCGGACAGGTCCTGGAGCAGGTCCTCCTCGAAGACCGTGGCGAGGCGCATCGCCTCCAGCCACTTCTCGCGGCCCTCCCCGGTCAGCTCGACGATGACCCGCACCCGGTTCGACTCGTCCCGCTCCCTGGTGACCAGGCCCTCCGTGACCATGCGGTCGATCCGGTGGGTCATCGCCGCCGGGGTGAGTCCCAGCCGCTTTGCGAGGTCGCTCGGGCCCAGCCGGTACGGGGCGCCCGAGAGGACGAGCGCCTTGAGGACCTCCCAGTCGGCGTTGCTGATGCCGAGGGTGGCGGTCTGCCGGCCGTAGGCGACGTTCATCCGGCGGTTCAGCCGGCCGAGCGCCGAGACGATCTTCTCGACCTGCGGATCGAGGTCACGGAACTCGCGCTGGTAGGCCGCGATCTGCTCTTCGAGGGTCGGCTCGCTGGCGCCGACGCCGGGGATGTCACCCATGGGCGGAGTATGGCACGCCCCCGCTTGGCCTTAAAGTCCTTCGAGGTGTACAGTTTAGCTTCGAACTTTAGCTCTGAAGTCTTCAGGGTTGACTTCTCGTACGTCTTCTCTCGGACCGGCTCCCCGTGTGGGGAGCCGGTCCCCGTTCAAAGGCAGGTGAAAGTGACCAGGGCGATGGGCGCAGCGATGCGCCGGATCCATGCGGGCAACGCACTCAGCGCGTTCGGGCTCGGCTTCACGGTTCCGTATCTGTACGTCTATGTGGCGCAGGTGCGGGAGCTGGGGGCCATGACGGCGGGTCTCGTGCTCGCCGTCTTCGCCGTGGCCGCGCTCGTGGTGCTTCCGTTCGCCGGGCGGGCCATCGTCCGGCGAGGCCCGCGGCCGGTCCTCGTCGCCGCCCTGGTCACGGCCGCCGTCGGGGCGCTGAGCCTCGGGCTCGCGGGCAGTGCGACGACCGTCCTGCTGTCGGCGGCGGCGCTGGGTGCCGGACAGGCGGTCATGCAGCCGGCCCTGGCCACGATGATCGTGGACTGCTCGACGGCGGACACCCGGTCGCGCGCCTTCGCGACGCAGTTCTTCCTGCAGAACCTCGGGCTCGGTGTCGGTGGTCTGATCGGCGGCCATCTCGTCGATACCACGCGCGTGGACTCGTTCACCCTGCTGTTCTCGATCGAGGCGGCGATGTTCCTGCTGCTCGCCTTGATCATGACGACGGTGCGGATGCCGCACGCGCCGACGGTGGGGGACGCGCCGCATGGCGGGGGCGGCAGCTGGAAGCAGCTGCTCGGCAACCGGGCCATGGTGCAGCTGTGCGTCCTCGGTTTCGTGCTCTTCTTCGCCTGCTACGGGCAGTTCGAGTCGGGGCTGAGCGCCTACGGCGTCGAGGCGGCCGGCATCTCGACGTCCGCGCTCGGTACGGCGCTCGCGGCGAACACGGCGATGATCGTCGTCGCGCAGTTCGCGGTGCTGCGGTTCGTGGAACGCCGGAAGCGGTCCCGGGTGATCGCCGCGGTCGGGCTGATCTGGGCCCTGGCGTGGGTCGTCGCCGGGTACGCGGGACTCGGGCACGGCAGCGGGACCATGGCGACCGCCGCGTTCGTCTCGACGTACGCGCTGTTCGGGCTCGGTGAGGCGATGCTGTCGCCGACGGTCGCGCCGCTGGTCGCCGATCTGGCACCGACGGGCATGGCGGGCCAGTACAACTCCGCGTTCGCCCTGGTGAAGCAGCTCGCGCTGGCCGTCGGACCGGCGGTGGGCGGCCCGATGGGCGCGTCGCTGCACGCGCCGTACATCGTGACGTTCCTGCTGTTCTCGCTCGGCATCACCTACCTGGCGATCCGGCTCGGACGGCAGCTCACCCCCCTGCAGAACCAGCCGTCGCTCGCCCGGAGCCGGGTGGTGGCGCAGAGCGGCGCTCCCGCGGAGCCCGCGCGCGCCGACGCCTGACGGCGCGGTCTGTCAGACACCCCCGTCAGACACTCCCGCCGGGCAGGGCGAACTCGCACCACACCGCCTTGCCGCCGCCCGGTGTGCGCCGGGACCCCCAGCCGGAGGCGATCGTGGCGACGATGGCGATGCCCCGTCCCGCCTCGTCGCCGGGCTCGGCACGGCGGCGGCGCGGCAGGTGGTCGTCGCCGTCGGTGACCTCGATGATCAGCCGGCGGTCGGTGCGGCGCAGCCGCAGCCGCATCGGCGGGGTGCCGTGCTGGAGCGAGTTGGCGACGAGTTCGCTGGCCGCAAGCACGCCGAGGTCGTGCAGCTCGCGCGGGAAGCGCCAGCTGGTCAGCACGCCGGAGGCGAAGGCACGCGCGCGTGGGGTGGCCTCCACCCCGCCGAGCAGTTCCAGTGCCGCGTTGCGGAACAGTTCGCTGTCGGGGCCGGTGCGGGCGGGGTGCTGGAGGACGAGGACGGCGACGTCGTCGTCGTGGTCGGCGGTCACCCCCGCCGAGCGCACCAGCCGGTCGCAGACGACCTGGGGGGTGCCGGTGGCGCCGGCCAGGGCGCGCTCCAGGGCGGCGATCCCCTCGTCGAGGTCCTCGTTGCGCCGCTCCACCAGACCGTCCGTGTAGAGGACGGCCGTGGAGCCGGGGCCGAGGGGGACCGAACCCGAGGCGTGCATCCAGCCGCCCGTGCCGAGCGGGGGCCCGGTGGGCTCGTCCGCGCGCAGCACGGTGCCGCTCTCGTCCCGGACGAGGATCGGCAGGTGGCCCGCGGACGCGTACACCAGCCGGCCCTCGTTGGGGTCGTGGATGGCGTACACGCAGGTGGCGATCTGGTTGGCGTCGATCTCCATGGCGAGGCCGTCGAGGAGCTGGAGCACCTCATGCGGGGGCAGGTCGAGCCGGGCGTACGCGCGGACCGCCGTACGGAGCTGGCCCATGACGGCGGCGGCGCGCACCCCGCGGCCCATGACGTCTCCGATGACCAGGGCGGTGCGGCCGCCGCCGAGGGTGATCACGTCGTACCAGTCGCCGCCGACCGCGGCCTCCGTGCCACCGGGGTGGTAGGTGGCCGCGACGCGCAGGTCGTCCGGTTCCTCCAGCTCCTGCGGGAGCAGGGAGCGCTGGAGGGTGACCGCGGTCTCGCGCTGGCGGCGCTCGCTGGCGCGCAGCCGCTCGGCGGCCTCGGCGTGGTCGGTGACGTCCGTGGCGAAGATCAGGACCCCGCCGCCCCGGCCGTCGGGCGCGCCTTCGCCGTCGGGCGTGTCGACGGGCGTGCAGGTGAAGGTGTACGAACGGCCGTCGGGCGTCCTGCGGGACTTGACGGTGCGGGACTTGGAGCTGCGCAGCACCTGGTCGAGGAGCGGCAGCAGGCCGAGCCCTTCCAGCTCCGGCAGGGCGGCGCGCGCGGGCTCGCCGAGGGGGCGTACGCCGAAGGCCGACACGTACGCGTCGTTCACGTACGCGATGCGGTGGTCGGGGCCGTGCAGCAGGGCGACGAGGGCCGGGACGCGGTCGAGGACCTCGCGGACCGGCAGCGCGTCGACGGCGGGCACGGCCTGCGCGTCGTCGGTCAGCTGTTCGGCGCGGGCCGCGGGCACGGAGCCGTCCCCCCGCCGGTCCTGGGTGACCGGATGGTCGCTGCGCGCGGCGGCGCGGCGCTGCGTTCCGGGGAGTCGGGCGCTCCAGCGCGTGAAGTTCACGAGTCCTTGCCTCGGGTTCATGACCCCCGGACGGCACGGTCGCCGGGGGTCCGGGGGTCTCCCCCGAAGGAATACAGCACGTGGGAAAAGCATCGTGGGAAAACATCGTGGGTCCGAAGAGCGGGCGGTGGGGACCGTCCGGCCGTGGACCAGTCTGGCCGACCGGACCGACATCCGTCAGACGCGGGTCCCTCCGGCGGAGTTCCTGGCTCCGGTCAGGACGACCCCTTCGGGTCCTGGGCGGGTTTCCCCCCGGCCGCCAGTTCGAACTCGGCACGGGGGTGTTCGAGCGAGCCCAGCGAGACGATCTCCCGCTTGAACAGCCCGGACAGGGTCCATTCGGCCAGGACACGGGCCTTGCGGTTGAAGGTCGGGACCCGGCTCAGGTGGTAGGCGCGGTGCATGAACCAGGCAGGGTAGCCCTTCAGCCTGCGCCCGTAGACGTGGGCCACGCCCTTGTGCAGCCCGAGCGAGGCGACCGAGCCGACGTACTTGTGGGAGTACGTCTCCAGCTCCTCACCGCGCAGGGAGTGGGCGATGTTGTCGCCGAGGAGTTTGGCCTGGCGCACCGCGTGCTGGGCGTTGGGCGCGGTCTGCGCGCCGGGCTCCGCGGCGGTGACGTCGGGGACGGCGGCGGCGTCTCCCGCGGCCCACGCGTGCGTGACGCCGTCCACGGTGAGGCGGGGTGTGCACTTCAGGCGCCCGCGCTCGTCGCGCGGCAGGTCGGTGGCGGCGAGCAGCGGGTGCGGCTTCACCCCGGCGGTCCACACGACCGTACGGGTCGGGAAGCGTGCCCCGTCGCTCAGGACGGCGACCCGGTCGGCGCACGTCTCCAGCCGCGTCTCCAGGCGCACGTCGATGTTGCGCCGGCGCAGCTGGGTGACCGTGTACCTGCCCAGCTCCTCGCCGACCTCGGGCAGGATGCGCGGCGAGGCCTCCACGAGGATCCACTTCAGGTCCTCGGGCTTGATGTTGTGGTAGTACCGCGTGGCGTAGCGGGCCATGTCCTCGAGCTCGGCGAGTGCCTCCACGCCCGCGTAGCCGCCGCCCACGAAGACGAAGGTCAGGGCCGCGTCGCGGATCGCGGGGTCGCGGGTGGAGGAGGCGATGTCCATCTGCTCGATGACGTGGTTGCGCAGTCCGATGGCCTCCTCGACGGTCTTGAAGCCGATGCCGTGCTCGGCGAGGCCGGGGACCGGGAGGGTGCGTGAGACGGAGCCGGGCGCGAGGACCAGCTCGTCGTACGCCAGCTCCTCCGCGCTCGCGCCCCGTTCCTCGGTGGCGGGCGTGGTGAGGACCGCGGTGCGCCCGGCGTGGTCGATCGACCGGACCTCGCCGACGACGATCCTGCACTCGCGGAGGACCCGCCGCAGGGGTACGACGACGTGCCGCGGCGAGAGGGAGCCGGCCGCCGCCTCCGGCAGGAACGGCTGGTACGTCATGTACGGGTCGGGGGAGACCACGACGATCTCCGCCTCGCCCCGTCGGAGCTCCGGTTTCAGCCTTCGCTGCAGGCGCAGCGCGGTGTACAGCCCCACATAGCCGCCACCGACGATGAGGATGCGTGCACTCTTCCGGGGTTCGGGGGTCGTCCCCTGATTGATCTCAGCCGTCACCACCCCATGACGCACCCGGCGCTCGCGTTTGTCCACAGGCTCGACAATTTGTGTGACCGGCCGCCGCCGTCGCGCGCGCTTGGCCGATTTGCCGGAGTACGCGGAAAACGCCCAGCTCAACGGGTGTGCAAGGAGAGAGACCAAGGGGCGTATTCGGGAGGTAACCGACCCGTGGTCCGATCGGGGGGCGCTCCGTGCGGAACCTGCCCCTTCTGAATTGACCCCCTCTCAACTATGTTCGTGTGTCGACGGGGTGTAGGGGGATGTGCGCGACGAGTCCGCAGGGGCGGCCTCGTGCAACACGCTCGTTCCGCACGCTCCGCCTTCCAATGGCGGGGAGAGTCTCCGGGGGGAGACGTCATTACCGGGGGAACGCTTATGCACATTCAGGATTCTCATTGGTCTACCGCGTCGGCCGTCGCACCAGGCGGTGCGCTCGGCGCGGCGGGCGGCAACGGACGTGGGCCGGGCGACGGTTCCCGCACCACCCCGCTCCGCGTGGACGCACAGCGCAATCTGGAACACGTACTGCGCGCGGCGCGCGAGGTGTTCGGCGAGCTGGGGTACGGCGCGCCGATGGAGGACGTGGCGCGGCGCGCCCGGGTCGGTGTCGGCACGGTGTACCGGCGCTTCCCGAGCAAGGACGTCCTGGTGCGCCGGATCGCCGAGGAGGAGACCGCCCGGCTGACCGACCAGGCCCGCTCCGCGCTCGGCCAGGAGGACGAGCCGTGGTCGGCGCTGTCGCGCTTCCTGCGGACGTCGGTCGCCTCGGGCGCGGGGCGGCTGCTGCCGCCCCAGGTGCTGCGGGTGGGCGTCGCCGACGAGGAGCCCGACGGCGTCCTCGTGGACGAGGTCCGGGTACCGCAGCAGCGGTCCCAGCCGGCCGCCGAACTGCGGCTGGTCGCGGACGCCACGGCCGAACTCGCCGACGACACCGGCGTGGCAGCGCTGCTCGAGGTCGTCGGCCGGCTGGTGGACCGGGCCCGGGCGGCGGGCGAGCTGCGGGCGGACGTGACGGTCGCGGACGTCCTGCTTGTCATCGCCACGGCGGCGCCCTCGCTGCCGGACGCCGCCCAGCAGGCCGCGGCCTCGGCCCGGCTGCTGGACATCCTGCTGGAGGGACTGCGGTCCCGCCCGCTGTAGGACGACGGTCGCGGTGAGGGGCCACCGGTGACAGCCGGCGGTCCCTCACCGCTGCCGTGTACGGCGGCCCTGTACGCGGCCGTCGCCGCGCGGGGCGTTGCGACCGGGCCACCAACTCACCTACGTACAGGACGGGTTGCGGCTGAGGAAGCCGTGGATCTTTCCCCGGACGGGTGACGGTTAGTACCGCCGTACGGGAAATCCCCACGGACGAGTGATCGTTCGCTGCTGCCGGGCTCGCCGGGGCCCCCGTATGACACGCTTCCCGGAATTTCAGGGACCGAGTGGGCAGGCGGGGGCAGTCCGCGATGAGCGTTGACGGGCGGGGCGAGTCACCCGGCGACGGGGGCACGGACCCCGGGGCGCCGGCTGCACGGCGGGTCCCCGGCCAGGGCCGCCCTCCCCGCGGCGACGACCGCGGCGCGAGCGCCGACCCGGGTGAGGGCGGGGGCCCGCACCCCGGCGTGCCGTCACAACGCGAGCGGCACGAGAACAGCGTGCTCCCACCACCGTCCGACGCGCCGCCCCTCAACCCGCCGCCGTCCGGCCCGGCGACGTCCGCCCCGCCGCCGTCCGACGCCGACCTGATCGCGCGCATGCGCGCCGGCGACGACACGGCGTACGAGCTGCTGTTCCGCCGTCACGCCGACGCCGTACGCCGCTACGCGCGCACCTGCTGCCGGGACGGGCACACCGCGGACGACCTCACCGCCGAGGTGTTCGCCCGCGTGCTCCAGGCGGTGCGCGGCGGCAGCGGCCCGGAGCACGCCGTACGCGCGTATCTGCTCACCACCGTCCGCCGCGTCGCCGCGCACTGGACGAAGACCGCGAAGCGGGAGCAACTGGTCGACGACTTCGCGGTGTTCGCCGCGCAGGCCGAGCGCAATCCCGAGGTCTCGGGCGACGACACACTCGACTTCGGCGCGGACGTGCTGGCGATGCGCGAGGCCGAGCAGTCCATGGCCATGCGGGCCTTCCGGTCCCTGCCGGAGCGGTGGCAGGCGGTGCTCTGGCACACCGAGGTCGAGGACGAGTCGCCGAGCGAGGTCGCCACGCTCTTCGGGCTCGACGCGAACGGCACCCGCGTCCTCGCCAGTCGTGCCCGGGAGGGCCTCAGGCAGGCCTATCTCCAGGCGCATGTCAGCACCGCGCTCATCGCCGACGAGGAGTGCGCGCGCTACGCCGACCGGCTCGGCGCCCATGCCCGCGGCGGCCTGCGTACGCGCGCCGAGCGCGGGCTGCGCAAGCACCTGGAGGAGTGCGCCAAGTGCCGCCTCGCGGCGGGCCAGATCAAGGAGGTCGCCGGCGGCATCCCGGCGGTCGTACCGGTCGCGGTCATCGGCTGGTTCGGCGCCGCCGGGTACGCGAAGGCGGTCGCGCTCGTCGCCGGCGGCACGGGAGCCGGGGCCGCGGGAGCCGCCGGTGCGGCCGTCGCCGCGGGCGGCGGGTCCGGCGGGGCCGCGGCCTCCGAGGGGCTCGGCGCACCGGCGAAGGCGGCCGTCGCGGCGGGAGTCGTGGCGGTGGCCGCGGCGGCGGTGGCACTCGCGCTGGTGGGCGACGACGGCCCCGTCGGGAAGCCCCAGGCGAGGCCGGCCGCGTCGCACGCCGTCGAGTCGCCGGCACCGGTGCCGGCGCCGGCGCCGAAGCTGCCGAAGCGGGCGTCGGCCCGGCCGCCCGTGGCCGCGGCCGCCGCCCCTGCGCCGACGCCCGCCCCGGCCCCGCCTCAGTCGTCCGCCCCGCCGAAGGCCGGGCCGTCCCCGGAGCCCAGCGGTCCACAGCGGGAGCCGAGGCCCACGCCACCGCCCCGGCCCGACCCGGAACCCACGCCCCCGCGTCCGCCGGCACCCGTCCCGGCCGTCTACCCGTGGAACGAGCTGCGGTACGGCCTCACCGGCGACGGCACCGAGCCCGAGATGCGGCTCGGCGAGAGCAGCTGGGTGTGGCAGCGGTGGGGCGTCTCGGCCGGCGGCCGGGAGTACGCGCGCGGCGTGACCGTGCACGGCCGGTCCTCGGTGACCATCGACCTCAACCGCGACTGCTCGGCGTACGACGCGGTGGTCGGCGTCGACGACATGACGAGAGGGCTCGGGAAGGTGCGGTTCTCCGTGTACGCCGACGGGGTTCGTCTCTGGCGGTCCCCGCTGCTCGCGGGCGGCGACCGCGCGGTTCCCGTCCACGTGGACCTCACCGGCCGCCGCACGATCCGCCTCGCCGTCGACCCCGACACCCCCTTCGACGCGGTGGCGCCGGCGGACTGGGCCGATGCCGGCTTCAGCTGCCGGTGAGGCCCGGAACCCGCCCCCTACCCGACCGGGCGGTGCCTAGGGGGTCTTGTCCAGGGCTTCCTTCAGGTCCCGCAGGACGTCGTCCGGGGTGAAGTCCGCGCCCCCGCCCCGTTCGGACTCGCAGCGGCGGGGGCCCAGCGACGCGAGGGCGTCGGCCTCGATGCGCTCGGCGTGGCAGCGCTCCGGCATCGGACGCGGATGGACGCCCCGCCAGTGTCCGGCGGCGGCGAGCAGGCGGACCGCTCGCGGAAGGTCGTCCATGTCCGCGAACAGCCGGGCCGCGCTCTCCACGAGGGAGGCCGTCACCCACTCCGCGCAGCGCGTGTCCACGGCCTGCCGCAAGGTCTCGGCCAGCTTCGCCAGCCCCCGCTCGGGGCCCGCCTCGGTCGCCGTGACCAGGGCGTCGATCTGGCTGAGTACGGCGAGGAACTGCGGGGGCGGAGTCCCCCGGCCGCTCTCCGCCCGCGCCGCCTCGTACAGTTCACGGGCCCGGCCCGGCTCCCCGTCCTCCAGCGCCATGTGGGCGCGCAGCACCAGGATGAAGGCCCGGGAGTCGGTCACCCCGTGCCGGTCGGCCGCCGCACTCGCCTCGTCGAGGGCGGCCAGCGCCCCGGTACGGTCGCCCGAGCGGAACGCGATCTCGGCGAGCCTGGCCATGAGGAACGGCGTCTCCACGTGCGCGCTCACCTCGCGGGCGAGCCGCAGCGCCTCCGCGTACTCACTCCTCGCCTCCTCGAACCGGCCGCGGGCCGTCGCCGCCTCACCGGCCGCGCTGCACACCTGGGCGCGCATCCAGCGGTCGCCGACGCGGCGGCTGAGCGTGCGGAGCTCGGCGAGGTCGCCGTCGATGCCGTGCAGACCGCCGGGCGAGTCGACGATCATGTGCGTACGGAACATCAGCGTCACGCCCCTCTCCCAGTCGCCGCCGTATTTGCGGCAGTTGGCGACCGAGGCGTCCAGGGCGAGCCGCAGGTCCTCCGAGAGGCCCAGGAAGTGGACGGCAAGCGGCCAGACGAGGCCCGGCATGACCGCCGCGTCCGGGCCGCCCTTCTCGAAGACACCGATCACCCGCCGGATGTACTCGGGGGAGAGCCGGTCCCGCAGTACCTCCAGCGGCTGCGCCTCCGCGAGCAGGAACAGCTCCTGCATCCGCAGCTTCATCCGCATCCGGTGCAGAGGATGGCTCTCCTCGGAGTCGGCGCCGGCGAGATACGCCCGGACGGGATCGGCGGCGTCCGACGCGGACAGGTCGCCGCCGGCGTCCAGGGCGACGCCCAGCCGCAGGACGCGGCCGGTCCACTCCGCGCCCTCCTGGCGGTAGTTGCGCAGCCACCAGAACCAGCACATGGCGAGGGCGAGGGAGCCCGCCTCTTCCTCGGCACCGGCGAGGACCGCCCGCCGCAGGGCGGCCCTGATGTTGTCGAGCTCGGTCTCCAGGCGCCGGATCCAGGGCAATTGCCCGGCGGACCGCAGCTGGGGCTCGGCCTCCTCCACGAGGGCGCGCGCCCACGCACGGTGGCGGCGCTCGGCCGCGGCGCGCAGCCCGGGCACCTCGTCGGCGCGTTCGGCGGCGTACTCGTGGATCGTCTCCAGCATCCGGTACCGCATGCCGACGCCGGCGCCGTCCTCGTACGGCGTGGCGACGATCAGGGACTTGTCGACGAGCGCCCCGACCAGGTCGGCCGCGGGACCGGTGCACACCGCCTCGGCGGCGACGAGGTCCCAGCCGCCCGCGAACACGGACGCCTCGCACAGCACGGTGCGCTCCCGCTCGTCGAGCAGGTCCCAGGACCAGTCGACGACGGCACGCAGGGTCTGCTGGCGGGGCAGCACCGTACGGCTGCCGGAGGTGAGCAGCCGGAACCGGTCGTCGAGGCGGTCGGCGATCTGCCGGGGCGTGAGCAGGCGCAGCCGGGCGGCGGCCAGTTCGATGGCAAGGGGCAGTCCGTCGAGCCGGCGGCAGATCTCGTCCACCGCGCGGGGATCGTGCACGGCGTCGTCGTCGGGGCGGGCCGCGGCGGCGCGCTCCATGAACAGGCGGTGTGCGGGGTCGAGCGGCAGCGGCTCCACCGGGCGCACCGACTCGCCGGGTACGCCGAGGGGTTCGCGGCTGGTGGCCAGGATCGTGAGGTCCGGGCAGTGCGTGAGCAGGGTCTCCGCGAGGCCGGCGGCGGCGTCGATGACGTGCTCGCAGTTGTCGAGGATCAGCAGCAGGCCGCGCGGGGCGCAGTACTCGACGAGCAGGGCGACCGGGTCGGCCTGTGCCGTCGCGGCGGACAGTTCGTTCGTGATCAGGACGGTCTCGCGCAGCCCGAGGGCACTGACCACCGCGCTGGGCACGGCCTCCGGACGCTCCAGCGGGGCCAGCTCGGCCAGCCACGCCTGCGGCAGCCCGGCGGCGGCCTCCTCGGCGAGGCGGGTCTTCCCCGAGCCGCCGGGTCCGGTCAGGGTGAGCAGGCGTGCCCGGCGCAAATCGGCGCGGATGGCCGCCAGTTCGGGTTCCCGCCCGACGAAGGAGTTCAGCCGCCGCCGGATGTTCCCGCTCGACGGAGCCGGCCGGCCGGGTTCCGGCACGGCTACGGAGTCCGCGTCGAAGGCACCCGCGAGCAGTTCCCGGTGCAGGGCCCGCAGCTCGGGCCCCGGGTCGGTTCCCAGCCCCGCCAGCAGGGCCTGGCGCACGCCCTCGTACGCGGCGAGGGCGTCCGCGTGACGTCCCGAGTCGCGCAGGGCGCGCAGGAGGAGGGCGTGCAGGGGTTCGTCGTAGGGGTGGGCGGCGGTCAGTTCCCGCAGCTCCGGTACGGCGTCGGGGGCGCGGCCGAGGCGCAGGTCGGCGGCGATGCGGGTGCGCGTCGCCTCCAGGCGCAGGGCCTCGGGCCGGGTCGCCGCGGCGCGGTCCGGGAGGTCCGCGAGGGCTGGGCCGCGCCACAGCACGAGGGCCTCGCGCAGCTCTCGGGCGGCGGTCGCCGCGTCGCCCCGGTCGAGGGCGGCCTTGCCGGTCCGTACGAGACGCTCGAAGACGTACAGGTCGACGTCGTCCTGCGCCGCGGCGAGCCGGTAGCCGCCGGGCTCGGAGGTGACCGTGTGCCTGCCGGCGGTACGGCGGAGGCGGGCGACGAGGGCCTGGAGGGCGGCCGGGGCGTCCTGCGGCGGGTCGTCCGCCCACACCTCGTCGATCAGGGTCTCGGGACTGGCCGTGCGGCCGGGGTGCAGGGCAAGGGCGGTGAGGAGTGCGCGTATGCGGGGGCCGCCCAGGGGTATGGGGGTTCCCTGGTCGTCCTCCGCCTGGGTGACGCCCAGGATTCTGTACCGCACCCGCCCATTGTCTCCGGGGCCCCACACCCCGCCACCAGCTTTTCCCCGGCGAGCCGGAACGGGACGTGGGGGCGATCCCTTGTCCCGGGGGTCCGGGGAGCCGCCCAGGGCCCCATCCACTTCCGGCACCCGACGCCGCAGCCGGGGTGGGGTGGGACCCCGAACCCGGCGCCAAGACACCGCAGCTGGAGCAACTCGAGCCCGCCCGTACCGCAACAGGCACGGCCTGCACCCGCCCTCCCACGGAAGGGGCCGTGCCGGTACATCAAATGCCCGTTGCAGGTCGGGCAGACAACCCCGGTGTCCACGCAACGCGGCCGGGCGCCCGACATGCAACGGGCGGATGTACCGGCACGGCCCCGACCCACCCACCGGGCCAAGGGCACCCCGCGCCCACACCAAGGGATGCACCGGCACGACCCCGACCACCCACCGGGGCCAAGGCGCCCGGCGCCCACCTCGAGCCACCCGTCAGGGCGCCCCCGCCAGCCCCCGACGCCCCGCCGACCCCAGCGCCCGCCCCTGCGGAGCGATCCCCGCCGGTACCGCCCGCTGCCGCGCAGGCGTCCCCGTCCAGCACGTCCCCCGGCGCCCCAGCAGCCGGCGCAGCCACAGCTCCAGCGAGACCAGGTCGGCGAGCCCGTCCAGCGGCAGCGGCTCACCGTCCGCCGCCGCGCGCAGCGCCTTGCGGACCACCCGCGCCTCCACCAGCCCCGCCTCCGCCAGGAACGGCGTGTCGAACAACGCGATCAGCGAGTCGACGGACACCCGCAGCCCCGTACGCGTGGCCGCCGCGGCCGAGGCGTGGGACGGCGCACCCCAGCCCGGGGGAAGGTCCCCGACGCCGGCCCCCTCCAGCACCGTACGGAGGATCGCGGCCCGCGCCCCGGGCTGCACCCGCAGCGCCTCGGGCAGCGCCCGGCACGCCCGTACCACCTGGTTGTCGAGGAACGGCGCGTGCAGCCGCTGGAAGCGGATCTCGGCGGCCTGCTCCAGGATGCGCAGATCCGCCGCGTGCCGCGCCAGCGCGGCGCGCGCCCGGAAGTCGCCGGGCCGCTGCCCCGGACTCACCCCCGGCCGCCCGGACGCCCCTTGCAGGCGAACCGATACTTCAGCCAGTGCCTCCCCGGTCAGCCACCGCGCGGCCGGCCCGGGCCTGGCCCAGGTGAGCGCGGCGAGGGAGGCGCCCACGGCCCCGCCGGGTTCCTCGAACCGCCGGTGCAGCAGCCGGTCGGCGAGGACGTCGACCCCGGCCCGGTAGGGCGTACGGGCGAGCCTGCGCGCCGCGCCGTACACGCGCGCGGGGACCATGACGGAACCGTCGGCCCGGGCGAGCGCCGCGACGGGGCGCACCAGATGGCGCCGCTTGCGGTCCATCAGGAGGTCGGCGAGGCGGGCGGGATGCGCGTCGAGTACCTGCCGCGCCCCGTACCCGGTGAAGTGGTCCGCACTGCCCGCGGCGAGCCGCGCCCGGTGCCGGGCGGCGGTGACCAGCGAGGGCCCCGGCTCGTCGGTGAGGGGCCCGTCCAGGTCGGCGTAGGGCAGGACCTCCTCGCCGCCGGTGACGACCACGTGGTGCAGCCGGGGGTTGGCGGCCAGCGTCCCGGCCCGCTCGAGCTCGGCCTCGCGCCCGCTGACGGCGAGGTCGTTGAAGGTGACGGCGAGGAGCCGCTCCCCGGCGCCGGTGCCGTGCCCCAGCACGGTTCCCGGCCTCCCGGGGAGGCCGGCCGCGAGGAGTGCCAGGGTGCCCGAGGCGGGCCCGCCGGAGAGGTCGGCGCCGATGCCGGGCACCGGCATGCCGCGCGCGGCGCGCCGCTCGGCGGGCCCCATGCCGGGCACGGGCCCGGGGTCCACGTCGGCGCCGGGCACGTGCCGGGGCGCGGCGAGCCGGGCGCGGACGGCGTCGACGAGGGCGTCGCGGACGGCGTCCACGGAGGCGGTCGGATCGGCCGTGGGCGCGGCGACGGCGAGGGAGGCGACCGCCTCGTACCCGGCGATCTCCCGGGCGCCCGCGCGCAGGATGAGCGCGTGTCCGGGCGGGATGCGGCGCACCCCGTCGTACGGCGTCGAGTCGTGCACGGCGGCGGGCACGTCGGGGGCGGCGAGGAGCGCGGCGAGGTGCCCGAAGTCGAGGTTGGCCTCGATGAGGTCGGCGAGGGGCAGGGCGGCGGTCGCGTAGGCCGTGCCGCCCGCCCAGGGGGTGTGGAACACCGGCCGGGCGCCCGCGAGATCGCCGCAGACGGTGACCCGCCGCCCGGCCTGGACGATGACGGTGTAGCTGCCCGGCCAGGCGGTGAGATGCCGAAGCGCCCCGCCGCGGGCGGCGAAGAGCCCGACGCGCAGTTCCTCGTCGGAGGCGCCGCAGGTGCCGAGCACGGCGATGCGGTTCTGCGCGTCGGCGTTCACGACGCGCACCTCGTCGGGGCGCCAGTCGCCGACCGCCCAGAGCGGATCGGGGTCGCCCCACAGGAGTTGGGAGCCCACCGGGTGCACGGTCTCGCCGTCGCCTCCGGTGGATCCTGCCGAGCCGATCTCAGAGGCTCTGGCGGCGGTACTGCTCCACCCCACCAACCACCGCATCGCCGCCTCCACAGGGTGTGGACAACCAGTGCACCGCACGAACTGGGCACCATGCTGCCACGAAGCGGGCATGCGGGAAGGCCTGTGCGACTGCTTGCGCCCCCCGGAATGCGCCCCCGTGGGCCCCGGCGACCTCCCGACGAGGCACGGGACGAGGCACCGGACGAGGCGCCGAGGACGTCGAGGAACACATGACGGATCGTCAGGGCTACTGTGGACACGGCACGTTGACGGCCGGCCGGCGGACGACCCGGACCACCGCGGCGGGCCGCGCCCGCGCCCCGCACCCGGGGCGGCCGCGAAGGATTCCCCACGGCTGTCGCGGAGGGCTCCACGACCGCCGCCGAGGACTCCGCACCAACGGCGACGTGAATGCGCCCCCGATACGCTCCCCAAAGGCACCCCGCGCGCCCTCAAGTGACGTGGTGAGAGCGCGAATCCACCTCCAGAGGCACCGTCGAAAATAAGCCAAATCGACGTGGGATGGCCAGGCGTGCACACGCTCCGTACAGGCCCTGCGCAGGGACCGCCGGCCCGCAGTCCGGGAGGCGAGGCTCGCCTCCCGGACCGGTCCGCCGCCCGCGGGGATGTAGGCGGCGGTGTCCCCCAGCCCACCGGATCCAGTACAGCGGGCCGACCCACGCGTCCCCATGGAAGCGCTCCCCGGATGGCCGGAGAAGAGCGCACGGACAGGCGCACGGCCACACAACGGGAGCACGCCGCAACACTCCGTACTGCCGTGCGGACCACATTCCCGCCATCCGGAAGTACGCCCCTTAACGCTTGGGATTGGGCGAACTACGCTGGGTTTACGAATGCCGCGTGGTTATGCCAGCACGGCAGCCGTCTGTGTCGAGGGGTGGCGCATGTCCAGGGAGCAACGCGGGCCGAACGAAAAACTCGGCACCGTTCTCGCCCTCGCGGGAATCAGCAACGCAGGCCTCGCGCGACGCGTCAACGACCTTGGCGCTCAGCGCGGCCTGACTCTTCGCTACGACAAGACGTCGGTGGCGCGCTGGGTGTCGAAGGGAATGGTGCCCCAGGGTGCCGCCCCGCACCTCATCGCCGCCGCCATCGGGCAGAAGCTCGGCCGCCCCGTACCGCTCCACGAGATCGGTCTGGCGGACGCGGATCCCGCGCCGGAAGTGGGCCTCGCCTTCCCCCGCGACGTGGGGCAGGCGGTGCGGTCGGCGACCGAGCTGTACCGCCTCGACCTCGCCGGGCGCCGCGCGGGCGGCGGCATCTGGCAGTCGCTCGCCGGTTCCTTCGCGGTGAGCGCCTACGCGACGCCCGCCTCACGATGGCTGATAACCCCGGCCGACAGCTCGGTGGCACGCGACGAGAACCCCGGCGAGGGCTCCGGAGCACCGCTGAAAGTCGGCCACAGCGATGTGCTGAAACTCCGCGAGGCCGCCGAGGACGCCCGGCGCTGGGACTCCAAGTACGGCGGGGGCGACTGGCGTTCGTCCATGGTGCCCGAGTGCTTACGCGTGGAGGCGGCGCCGCTGCTGCTCGGCGCGTACTCCGACGAGGTGGGCCGGGCCCTCTTCGGGGCGAGCGCCGAACTGACCCGCCTGGCCGGCTGGATGGCCTTCGACACCGGCCAGCAGGAAGCCGCCCAGCGCTACTACATCCAGGCGCTGCGGCTGGCCCGCGCCGCCGCGGACGTGCCCCTCGGCGGCTACGTCCTGGCGTCGATGTCCCTCCAGGCCACCTACCGGGGCTTCGGCGACGAGGGCGTCGACCTCGCCCAGGCCGCCCTGGAGCGCAACCGCGGACTGGCCACCGCCCGCACCATGAGCTTCTTCCGCCTGGTCGAGGCACGGGCCCACGCGCGCGCCGGCGACGCCCAGGCCGCCGGCGGAGCCCTGAAGGCCGCCGAGGGCTGGCTGGAGCGGGCCCGCGACGGCGACCACGACCCGTCCTGGCTCGGCTTCTACTCGTACGACCGGTTCGCCGCCGACGCGGCCGAGTGCTACCGCGACCTGAAGGCACCCCGCCAGGTCCGCCGCTTCACCGAGCAGGCGCTGTCGAAGCCGACGGAGGAGTTCGTCCGCTCCCACGGGCTGCGCCTGGTGGTGTCGGCGGTCGCCGAGCTCGAGTCGGGCAATCTGGACGCGGCCTGCGAGCAGGGCGTACGAGCCGTCGAGGTCGCCGGGCGCATCTCCTCGGCGCGCACCACCGAGTACGTGAAGGACCTCCTGCACCGGCTGGAGCCGTACGGCGACGAGCCGCGGGTGGTGGAGCTGCGGGAGCGGGCACGGCCCCTGCTGATGGCTCCCGCGTAGCGGCGGGCTCCCGGCTCCCCTCGCCCCGCGGGCGCCGGGGCGCCTTCCCGGGTTTGAGGGCATTGTCAGTGGCGCAGTGCACTATCGAAGCCGGGAGGTGAAGCGGGTGCGGCAAGGGGCTGCCTACGACTGCGACGTGCTGGTGACCGGCGGCGGGATCGTCGGCCTGTCGGCGGCGTACGCGATCACGCGCGCCGCGCCCGGCACGCGGGTCACGGTGCTGGAGAAGGAGCAGGGCCCTGCCCGCCACCAGACCGGCCGCAACAGCGGCGTCATCCACAGCGGGGTCTACTACCGGCCCGGCTCCCTGAAGGCGCGGTACGCGGTGCGGGGCGCCGCCGAGATGACGAAGTTCTGCGCCGAGTACGGCATCGCGCACCGCGTCACCGGCAAGCTGATCGTCGCCACCGAGAAGTCCGAGCTGCCCCGCCTGCACGCCCTCGTCCAGCGCGGCCGGGAGAACGGCATCCCGGTCCGCGAGCTGGGCGCCGCCCAGATCGGGGAGTACGAGCCGCAGGTCCGCGGTCTCGCCGCCATCCACGTCGGGACGACCGGAATCTGCGACTTCGCCGCCGTGGCCCGCCACCTCGCGGAGTCCTCCGGCGCCCGCATCCACTACGGGGCGCGGGTCGTCCGCATCGACCGGCGCCCCGAGCTCGGCGTCGCCGTCCGCACGGCCGACGGCCGGGTCGTCCGCGCCCGCGTCCTGGTCAACTGCGCGGGGCTGCACTGCGACGAGATCGCCCGCCTCGCCGGGGACGACCCGGGCATGCGGATCGTGCCCTTCCGCGGTGAGTACTTCACGCTGGCGCGGCCGGAGCTGGTGTGCGGCCTGGTCTATCCGGTGCCGGACCCGGCGTTCCCTTTCCTCGGCGTGCATCTGACCCGGGGCATCGACAACAGCGTGCACATCGGCCCGAACGCGGTACCCGCGCTGGCCCGCGAGGGGTACGGCTGGGGCACGGTGAGCCCGCGCGAGCTGGCGGCGACGCTGGCCTGGCCCGGCTCCTGGCGGATCGGCCGCCGGCACTGGCGGTACGGGGCGGGCGAGCTGCGCCGCTCGGTCTCGAAGACGGCGTTCACGGAGGCCGTCCGGCGGCTGCTGCCCGCGATCACGCCGGACGACCTGATACCGGCCGCGGCGGGGGTCCGCGCGCAGGCCGTCCTGCGGGACGGGACGCTCGTGGACGACTTCCTGATCCAGGAGCGCCCCCGGACCGTGCACGTACTGAACGCGCCGTCCCCCGCCGCCACGGCGTCCCTCCCGATCGGCCGGGAGATCGCCCGCCGGGCCCTGAAGTCCCTCGCCGGGGCCTGACCGCCTCGCTGCGCTGCTCGCCGGGGCCCGACCCGCCGGGCTCCGCAGCAGCCGGCACGGGGCCCGGCACGGACCACCTGGGCCCCGGTGGGGAGCCCACACCCGGGACCCGGCAGCCCGCGCGGCAGGTGTCCGGCCGTGACCGCCGTAAAATCGACTCACTGTGTCTGATTCCCTCAACTCCTCCGAAGAGCCCCGGCCCGCCCTCACCGGAGAGCCCCGGCCCTCCGTCGCCAACGGTTCGCCGGGTCCCGCCCGTGCCAAGAGCGAGCCCCGCTTCCCCGACGGACCGAAGCCGGACCCGGCCGGGTCGCACTTCGAGCGCCGGATCCGGAGTTTCCAGCCCCGGCGCAGCCGGGTGACCGCTGGCCAGGAGGACGCCCTGCGGCGGCTGTGGCCCAAGTGGGGACTGGACATCGACGGACGCCCCCTGGACCTCGCGGAGCTGTTCGGCCCCGGCCGTCCCGTCGTCCTGGAGATCGGCTTCGGGATGGGTGAGGCCACCGCGCAGATGGCGGCCGCGGACCCGGACACCGGCATCCTCGCCGTCGACGTGCACACCCCGGGCCAGGGCAATCTGCTCAACCTCGCCGACCGCGACGGCCTGACCAACATCCGCGTGGGCAACGGCGACGCGATCATCCTGCTCCGCGAGATGCTGTCGCCGGACACGCTGGACGGGCTGCGCGTGTACTTCCCGGACCCGTGGCCGAAGAAGCGGCACCACAAGCGCCGCATCATCCAGCCGGAGTTCCTGACCCTCGCCGCGTCCCGCCTGCGGCCCGGCGCCCTCGTCCACTGCGCCACCGACTGGGAACCGTACGCCGAGCAGATGCTGGACGTGCTGACCGCGCACCCGGACTTCGAGAACACCCGGCCCGACGGCGGTTACGCGCCCCGTCCCGGCTTCCGGCCGCTGACCCGTTTCGAGGGCCAGGGGCTGGACAAGGGCCATGTGGTGCACGACCTGCTGTTCCGCCGGGTGGAGCACCCGCCCGGCCACCGGACCGGACAGGCCGGTCACGGGACCGGGCAGACCGCACACCGAACCGGACAGGCCGCGCACCGGACCCGGCCGCCGGAGGAGCACACCGGCCGACCGCCCGCCGGCGACTGACCCACCGCACGGCATCCGCCGGGCGCCCTCGCGGGCAGCGCACCTCCCTCGTTAGGGTCGATGCCGTGGCCACCTTTCCTCCGTACCCGACGTACCCCAGCGGCTCCGCCGACGGCGGGCTGCGGCACGCGCACTGGTGGCAGCACAGATGGGTGCGTTACGGCGCCCTGATCACCCTGCTCGCGCTGTCCGGGCTCGTCATCCTGGCCCTCGTCCGCCGGCAGACCGGCACCCAGGGCTTCCTGGTCGGCCTCGGCCTCGCCGTCCTGCCCGTCCCGCTCCTCGTCGCCGCGTTCCGCTGGCTGGACCGGGTCGAGCCGGGCCCCCGGCGGAACCTGGTCTTCGCCTTCGCCTGGGGCGCGTGCGCGGCGGCGCTGATCGCGATCGTCGCCAACAGCTTCGCGACCCGCTGGATAGCGACCGCGACCGCCGACCCGTCCGGCGCCGACACGCTCGGCGCCACGGTCATAGCGCCCGTGGTGGAGGAGTCCGCGAAGGGCGCGGCCGTCCTGCTGGTCTTCCTGTTCCGCAGACGGGACTTCACGGGGATCGTCGACGGAGTCGTCGTCGCCGGGATCACCGCCACCGGCTTCGCGTTCACCGAGAACATCCTCTACCTCGGCACCGCCTTCGGCACCGACCAGCTGAGCGGCGACCGGGGACTCGCGTCCGTGACGGCGGCGACCTTCTTCGTGCGCGTGGTGATGTCGCCCTTCGCGCACCCGCTGTTCACCGTCCTCACCGGCATCGGGTTCGGTATCGCCGCGCTCTCCGCGGACCGCCGGCCGCTGCGGCGCGTACTGCTGCCCCTGTCCGGCCTGCTGACGGCGATGGGCATGCACGCCATGTGGAACGGCTCGTCGTCCTTCGGCGAGTACGGCTTCTTCGCGGTGTACGCGGCGTTCATGGTCCCCGCGTTCGGGCTGCTCACCTGGCTGGTCGTCTGGACCCGCCAGCGGGAGCTGCGCACGGTGCGCGCGGAACTGCCCGCGTATGCCGTCACCGGGTGGCTGGCCGCGCCCGAGCCGTTCGTGCTCGGCTCCATGCGCGCGCGGCGCCTCGCCCGCGACTACGCCAAGCACCACTTCGGCCGGGCCGCCGCCCGCTCCGTCGCCCAGTACGAGGCCTACGCGACCTCGCTCGCGTTCCTGCGGCACCGGGGGCGCCGTGGCCACGCCGGCCCCGACTTCGTCGTACGGGAGAGGGAGCTGCTGCACGAGCTGTGGCGGCGCAGGGACGTCGCCCGCCCCTCCCTCGCGTACGCGGCCCACGCCGCCGCCCCGCCGGCCGCACCCCCGTGGCCGCCGGTGTACGCACCGCACGCCCGGCCGTACGACCCCGCTGCGGCTTACCGCCCGCCCCACCCCGCGTACGACGCGTATCCGGCCTACAACCCCTACCGCTCCTGACCGCCGACCGGCCCTACGCCGACGCCCGCGTCAGCTCGGCCGACTCCGCGTCCGTGAGGGTCAGGTCGGCCACGCCCAGGAGCGCCGGGAGCTGCTCGACCGTCCGCGCGGAGGCGAGCGGCGCGGCCACCGTCGGCCGGTCGGCGAGCCACGCCAGGGCGACCGTGGCGTGCGGGACGCCCCGGGACTCGGCGATCTCGTCCAGCGCGGCCAGCACCCGACGCCCGCGCTCGGTCTCCAGGTGCTTGCCGGCGCCCGCTGCCCGCGCGGAGTCGACCGTCGTACCGGTGCGGTACTTGCCGGTCAGGAAACCGGAGGCCAGGGCGTAGTAGGGGACGGTGGCGAGGCCGGACCGGGAGGCGATCTCCTGGAGCGGGCCCTCGTAGGTGTCGCGCGAGACGAGGTTGTAGTGCGGCTGGAGGGCGACGTAGCGGGCCAGGCCCTCGCGGTCGGAGAACTCCAGGGACTCCTGGAGCCGCTCGGGCGAGATGTTGGAGGCGGCGACGGCGCGCACCTTGCCGGCCCGCACCAGTTCGTCGAGGGTGCCGATGATCTCCTCGACCGGGACCGAGGGGTCGTCGTAGTGCGTGTAGTAGAGGTCGATGTAGTCCGTCCCCAGGCGGCGCAGCGACGCGTCGGCCGCGGCCCTGAGGGTGTCCGGGGACAGTCCCTTGTACGCGGGATGCGCGCCGGCCTTGGTGGCGAGGACGATCTCGGAGCGGTTGCCGCGCGCGGCGAACCACCTGCCGATGACCGTCTCCGACTCGCCGCCCTCGTTGCCGGGTGCCCACGAGGAGTAGGTGTCGGCGGTGTCCACGAAGTTGCCGCCGGCTGCCGCGTACGCGTCCAGTACGGCGAAGGACGCGTCCTCGTCGGCGGTCCAGCCGAAGACGTTGCCGCCGAGGGCGAGCGGGAAGACCTCGAGGTCGGACGGGCCGAGCTTGCGGAGTGCAGTCATGGTGCGTTTCAACACCGTTGACCGAGGCACGTATTCCGCAGGCCCGGCCGGGAGGGCCGCCGTGGTTACGGGTTGAGGCCCTTGCTCTGCAGCCAGGCCAGCGGGTCGATACCGCTGGCGCTGCCGCCCGGGTGGACCTCCATGTGCAGGTGCGGGCCGGTCACGTTGCCGGTCGCGCCCACCCGCCCGATGACCTCACCGGTGGAGACCTTCTGGCCCACGCCGGCGCTGATGGACGACTGGTGGCAGAGCCAGATCTCGGTGCCGTCGTCGAGGGTGAGGACCGTGCGGTAGCCGTACGCACCGGCCCAGCCGGCCTCGGTGACGGTGCCGCTGTGCACGGCCTTGATCAGCGTGCCGGTGGGCGCCGCGAAGTCGAGGCCGGTGTGGTGGCCGGAGGACCACATGGCACCGGCGTCACCGAAGTGCGAGGTCAGCGTGTACGAGGAGGTCGGCAGCGTGTAGCTCTTGGCGAGCTTGGCGAGGCGCTCCGCCTCCGCCTTCTCCTTGGCCTCCTGCTCCGCCTTCTTCTTGGCGGCGGCGGCCTTGGCCTCGGCCTCGTCCTGCGACTTGGCGGCTTCCTCGGCGGCCTTCTTCACGGCGGCGGCCTGCGCGGCCTCGGCGGCCTTGAGGTCGACCTGGTCCTGCTGCGACTCGGCCTGCTGCATGATGCGGGCACGCAGGGCCTCGCCCGCGCCGGTGGTGCCCTGGGCCGTGTCCGAGCCGGCGAGTCCGGCGGTGGTGAGCGGGGTGGCGGAGGCCGTGGCCGTCTCGGCGCCGGAGCCGTCCGATATCAGGTTCCTGGCCGAGTCGGCGACCGACGACAGGTCGGGCATCGAGATGGAGACCGGGGGCTTGCCGCTCTGCGCGGTGGCCATGCCTCCCGCGCCGACGGCGGCGATGACGCCGACGCCGAGGACGGTGGAGCTCCGGGCGAGTCCTCCGCCGCGCTGCTTGGAGACGCGGTGCCGGCCACGGACGGGACGGACGGAATCCGCGGTGGGATTCCACTCCTCCCAGGGGCCCTCGTCGTTGCCGTGGCCGTAGCCGAAGGTGTCGCTCTGCTTCTCACTCGGCGCGAACGAGGTGTTCTGGGCAGGCCGGTTGGACGCCACGTGGGCGCGCTCCTTTCCTTCCTTCTCGCCTACCGGGTTAGCTGACGGGTTCGGAGCAGGAAGGTCTCCTACGCGCGTCAACCAGGGTGCGCTGCACCCCGATAGACGCTCGATTCACCCCAAATTGGTGGTTCCCCGGTTCCCTTGCGGGATTCGGCGCGTGCGCACGGAGCCGTCTCTTGTGACGGCTGGGACGACCGCGCTGCGTTATCGAACGTTAATAGACGCGGGTCCCCTATTCCAAGCTGTTCCGACTGATCATTAACGTCTTCGTCACGGACTTACAGGTCATGGACGGTGAAAACCGGCGAGTTGACCGTGAGTCGTAAACCTCAAAAGAGTTGACGGAGCGTCAGATGTTATGCGCAGTGATCCCGCCCGGTCACCTCGGGTGACGGCGGGCCCTGAACACCGCGCCGGAACTCACAACCGCCGGACGGCGAGCAGCGCCAGGTCGTCCGTCGTCCCGTCCCCGGTGTGCCGGTGCACGTCCTTGATGAGGGTCGCGAGCAGCGCGTCCGGGTCGCGGAAGGCCCGCCCGGCGAGCCGCTCCGCCGGGTCGTAGAACCGCCCCTGAGGGTCGCGCGCCTCCGACAGCCCGTCCGTGTAGAGGAGCAGGGTGGCGCCGCCCGGGAACGCGACCACCGTGGCGCGGTCGGGCCATGTGCCGAGCTCGCCCATCCCGAGCGGCAGCGCGGACTCCGGCGCCTCCAGCGTGCGCAGGGTGCCGTCCGCGTGCAGCAGCAGTGGCGGGGGATGGCCGCGGTTCAGGAGGCGCACGACGCCGTCCCCGTGCGGGACCTCCGCGAGGACGGCCGTGGTGAACCCCTCGAAGGCGTCGAGCCCGTCGCGCCGTGTCCCCTCCCGCGCCAGCGCCCGCTCCAGACGCTGGGCGACCGCCTCCAGCGTCGACTCGTGCTCGGCCGCCTCCCGGAAGGCCCCGATGACGACGGCGACCGCCGTCACCGCTCCCATGCCCTTGCCCCGCACATCCCCGACGACCAGCCGCACGCCGTACGGGGAGTCCTGCACCGCGTACAGGTCACCGCCGATGAACGCGTCGGCCTGCGCGGCCTCGTACCGCGCTGCCACCTCGAGCCCGCCGATCCTCTCCTCCGGGCGCGGCAGTACGGCGCGCTGTGCGGCCTCGGCGATCTCGCGCGCGGAGGCGAGCCGTTCGTCGGAGCGGCGGACGAGGATGTTGATGAGGACGGCCAGGACGGTGACGGTGGCGACGGTGACCAGTTCGGTGATCGCGTCGACGCGCAGCAGGATGCCGAGTTCGAGGTGGACGGAGAGGACGGCGGCGAGCGCGGCGAGACCGGTGAGGACCGTGCCGCGCAGCGAGAAGAGCGGAGCGGCGACCAGGGGCGCGGCCGTGAAGAAGGGGGCCGCGGTGAACTGTGACGGCGTGAGGAGGTCGTAGACGATCCCGGCCGCAATGAGCAGCGCGGGCAGGGCCCGCAGGAAGCGGCGCGCGGACGAGATCCGCCGGGCGGCGGGCTCGGCGGACGTGGGCGGCGCGGCGTTCCCCAGGCCGGGATCCGGCACCGGATCCCCCGGCAGCCGCCCCCCGGCCCGCTCGCGCCCCTCGGGAACGGGGCCGCTTGCCCGGTCGCCGCAGAAGTACCGGGCCCCGGTCCCGCCGGGCTCCGGCTCCCCCGGCCGCTGTGCATCACCTCGCTGCCCCACACGTCCAGGCTTCCCGCGGCGGGGGCGGGCGGCGACCGGTGTGGACCGACCGGATGACACCGGCCGGCGCTTGTGTCCCGGCGCGCGGAAACGACTCAGGGCCGGAACTCGATGATCCGAGTTCCGGCCCTGGGCCTTCAGTAGCGGGGACAGGATTTGAACCTGCGACCTCTGGGTTATGAGCCCAGCGAGCTACCGAGCTGCTCCACCCCGCGTCGTTGAAACCAGTGTACGCCATGCGCGGGGGCCCCGGCACACACGTGCTCCCGGCACCGCCCCTCACCAGGGACGTCCGGTTCGGGCACGGCCTGGGCGGCCGGGTTCCCGGCGTGCGACCGGGTCTCCCGGGACGGGCACGGATCGTCCCGGCCGGCCCGCCCGGTCATGTCCGGTCGGGCCCGGCGGGCGGCGGGAGGTGCCGGTTGGGTGCCTTGGCCGCCTCCTCGTACTCCGCGAGGACGACGACGTCGGCGCCCCCGGCCCGCAGGACCCCGCTTCCGTCGGCACCGGCGACGAAGGTGTCGGGCTCCCGCCAGGCGGTGACCACGCGCCGCACCCCGGCGTCGAGGATCAGCCGCGCGCACGGCGACGGCCGGGAGGCGCGGCGGGCGCAGGGCTCCAGGCTGCTGTAGACGGTGGCGCCGGTGAGCCGCGGGTCTGCGGGACCGGCCTTGGCGAGTGCGGCCTCCTCGGCATGCTCCACCGGGTCGCTCTCGCGGGAGTGGCCACGGGCGATCTCGGTGCCGTCCGCCGCCACCACGACCGCGCCCACACTGAACGCGGTCCGCGACGGCGGGCATTGCCCTGCCAGTTCGCAGGCCAGCGCCAGCCACCGCCGGTCGGCGGCGGAGGCCAGCGGTCCGGTGCCGGGCGCGGTGGGCACATACCGGGCGAGGACGACGTCGCCGACGGGCCGGCTCTCCACCAGCCGCATCCGCCCGCCGGGGTAGGGGCCGGGCCCGAACATGCGCGGCGCGTCCGGCTCGCCCACGAGGAGCGGCGCAAGCGCCAACTGCAGTTCGTCGGCGAGGCCCTGGCGCAGCAGCTGGGTGTGCACCCGGCCGCCGCCCTCGACCATGAGCCGCCGGACGCCCCGTACGTCGTGCAGGTGCTCCAGGACGGCGCGCCAGTGAAGTTCGGGTCCGGTCGCGACGATGCCGACGCCGAGACCGCGCAGGGCGGCGGCGGCCCGGGCGGCGCCCCTGTCGGTGGTGTAGACGGCCTTCTCGCCGCCGGTGTGCCAGAACTGCGCGGCCGGGTCGAGGTCGCCTGACCCGCTGACCGTGACCTTGAGCGGGTACTCAGGACGCCCCGCCGCGAGCCGGGCCGCCCGCCGCTCGGCCGAGTTCACCAGCAGCCGGGGGTTGTCGGCACGGATGGTCCCGGCGCCGATCAGGATCGCGTCGCTGGCCGCCCGCACCTCGTCGACCCGGTCGAAGTCGGCCGGCCCCGAGAGCAGCAGCCGGTCGGGCCCGGTGTCGTCCAGGAAGCCGTCCAGGGAGACGGCGGCGGACAGCAGGACGTGGGGATGGGGCATGGGACGCACCCTCCGGCTCCGAGCGCTCGGCTCTTGGTGGTTCGGATCAACGACAACAGCGCCCCACCCGGCCAAAACCGGGTGGGGCGCTGTGGGCGGTAGACCCTGTGGGACTCGAACCCACAACCAATGGATTAAAAGTCCACTGCTCTGCCAATTGAGCTAAGGGTCCACGCAACGGCTCGCGCCGATGCATCCCCGAGCATAGCCGGACCGGGCCGGGACTCCGATCGGGTATCGGTGACCCGGCCGCGCCGCGCGGTTGGAAGTGGGCGGGACGGTCAGGGATCGACCGGTTCGGGTGCGCCCGCGCGGGCGGCCTCCCGGGCGATCGTGCGTTCGTGGTCGGGGTTGAGGAACCAGTGCCGGGCCGAGGTCAGCCACCAGGTCGCGGCGAAGCCGAGGACGACGAGGACCGCGACCGGGGCGTAGTTGAAGGTCTCCCAGGTGACGGGGGAGACCTGCGGCAGCATGAAGAGGACGGTGATGAGGGCCACCCAGGCGACGGAGACGGTCCCGATCGCCCGGGACCAGCGGCCCAGGTGCCAGGGTCCCCGCTCGAACGCCTCGCCCTTGCGCAGCCGCAGCAGCGTGGGGATGACGTAGGCGATGTAGAGGCCGATGACGGCGATCGACGTCACGGCCGCGTACGCCGTCACGTTGATCAGGTACGGGAGGCCGAGCGCCAGGGCGCCGAGTGCCGCGAGCCAGACCGCCGCCACGGGCGTCCTGGTCCGCGGGTCCACCGTGTGCCACACCCGCGAGAACGGCAGTGCCCCGTCCCGCGAAAAGGCGTAGATCATGCGGCTGTTGGCGGTCACGGACGCCATCCCGCAGAAGAGCTGGGCCGCGATGACGACCAGCAGCAGGAGCTTGCCCGACGTCGCTCCCAGCGCGTCGAGCAGGATCTGCGCCGGCGGGGCCCCCGTCGGCGAGTCCAGCGCCTTGTCGTACGACTGGATGGCGAAGGTGAAGCCGAGGAGCAGGACGAAACCCGCTATCCAGGACGTCCAGATGGAGCGGACGATGCCCCGGGGTCCCGCCGTCGACGCGTCGCGGGTCTCCTCGGTCATGTGGGCCGAGGCGTCGTACCCGGTGAAGGTGTACTGCGCCATCAGCAGGCCGATGAGGACGACGTACACCCCGCTGCCCCAGCCGGTGTTGTTCACGAACTCGGTGAACACGAAGGACGCCGGCCGGTGGTGGTCCGGCACGAGGGCGAGCGCACCGACGATCACCGCGACCCCCAGCACGTGCCACCACACGCTGATGCTGTTGAGCAGGCCGACGATGCGTACGCCGAAGGTGTTGAGGAGCCCGTGCAGGACGAGGATCCCGGCGAAGAGCAGGACCGTCCGGCCGGGGGTGACCTCGAAGTCGAACTGGAGGTTCAGGTAGGCCCCGAGGAAGGAGGCGGCCCCGAAGTCGACGCCGGCGGTCACGGCGAGCTGTCCGAGCACGTTGAACCAGCCGGTGAACCATGCCCAGGCCGCGGCCGTACGCGGCGGCGCCAGGCGGTGGGCCCAGAAGTACAGGCCCGCGGACGTGGGGTAGGCCGAACAGATCTCCGCCATCGCCAGCCCGACGACCAGCGTCATCAGTCCGACCACGACCCATCCCCAGGTGATCACGGCGGGACCGCCGGTGTTCATCCCGAACAGGTACAGCGTCAGACAGCCCGACAGCACCGAGATGATCGTGAAGGACACCGCGTAGTTCGAGAACGCGGACATGCGGCGGGCGAGGACCTGCGTGTAGCCGAGCTGGGCGAGCCGTTCCTCGTCGGAGAGGGCGGCGGCCGGGGACGGGTCGCGCGCCCCCGAGGCGTCAGGAATTGTCATGCCCCCAGCGATTCCCTCGCCGGGTGCCCGACATGCGCCGCACGAAGGCCGAAACTCGACCGTGACCCGGCCGGAAAAATGATCACCCGCACACGGCGAAGGGCCCGCACGACGCATGTCGTGCGGGCCCTTCGAAGTCAGTGCCTCAGGCGGGCGAGGTCACCGGATCAGCCGTTGCGCTTCCAGCGCGGCTTCTCGTCCCGGCGGCCGAAGGCACCGGCGCCGGTGCCGCGGTGCTCGTCACGACGGCCGTACGGGCGGTCGTGGCTGCCGGCGCGGAAACCGCTGGAGGGGCGGTTGTCCTGACGGTCACGGTTGAAGGGGCGGTCGCTGCCGCGGTGACCGCCACGGTCGTCACGACGCTCGAAGGTACGGCCACCGGCACCGCGGTCGTCACGGCGGTCATCGCGGCGGAACCCACCACGGTCGGCGCCGTCACGACGCTCGAAGGTACGGCCACCGGCACCACGGTCATCACGACGGTCATCGCGGCGGAACCCACCACGGTCACCACCGTCACGACGCTCGAACGTACGGCCACCGGCGCCACGGTCATCACGACGGTCATCGCGGCGGAACCCACCACGGTCACCACCGTCACGACGCTCGAACGTACGGCCACCCGCGCCACGGTCATCACGACGATCGTCGCGGCGGAACCCACCACGGTCGTTGTCACGACGCTCGAAGTTGCCGCGGTCGTCACGACGCTGACGCGGCGCCTCGTACGAGGAACGCTCGCGCTCGGCGGGCTGCTCGGCGACCTCGGCGGGAGCCTCGGTCACGGCCTGCTCGGCGGCGGCCGCGACGGCCGCCTCCGGGTCGTCGCCCCGCTCACGCGCGGCACGGGCGACCAGACGGTCGGCCTCCTCGCGCAGCTCGACGGCACGGCGCTGCGCACGCTCCAGCTCCTTGGTGAGCTGCGAGACCTCACGCTCGGCCTGCTGCGCCGCGTTGCCCGCGGACTCGGCCTGGACCTCGGTCATCGACCGGGCGCCGGTGATCTCGGCGACCTCGGGCTCGAAGGCCGCACCGGAGTTGATGATGTGACGCGCGGCGTCGACGCCCGCGTCCTCCATCAGCCGGAAGATCTGGCGGCGCTGGTGCGGCAGGGACAGCGAGACGACGGTGCCGGAGCGGCCCGCACGCGCGGTACGACCGGAACGGTGCAGGTAGTCCTTGTGGTCGCCGGCCGGGTCCACGTTCAGCACCAGGTCGATGCCGTCGACGTGAATGCCGCGGGCGGCGACGTCGGTGGCGACCAGGGCGTTGACGTAGCCCTTCTTGAAGTCCTCGAGCACGCGGGTGCGCGCACCCTGCGTCATACCGCCGTGCAGCGCGTCGGCCTTCACACCGGACTCGCAGAGCTGCTCGGCGATGCGGTCGGCGCCCAGCTGGGTGCGGACGAAGATGATCGTGCGGCCCTTGCGGGAGGCGATCGCGGCGGTGACCGGCGCCTTGTCCTTGGGCTTCACGATGAGGATGTGGTGCGACATGGTCGTGACGTTGCCCTGGGCGCTGTCGACCTCGTGCGTGACGGGGTTCGTCAGGTAGCGCTTGACCAGCGTGGAGATCTCGTTCTCCATCGTGGCGGAGAACAGCATGCGCTGGCCGCCGCCGGGGATCTGGTCGAGCAGCTCGGTGACCTCGGGCAGGAAGCCCAGGTCGGACATCTGGTCGGCCTCGTCGAGGACGGCGACCCGGACGTTCTCCAGCGAGCAGGCGCCGCGGCTGATGATGTCGCGCAGGCGGCCCGGGGTGGCGACGAGGACGTCGACGCCGCGCTCCAGGGCGTACATCTGGTTGCTCATCGACGTACCGCCGCAGACGACCTTCATCTTCAGGCCGAGCACGTCGCCGTACGGCTGGAGCGCGTCCGCGACCTGCATCGCGAGCTCACGGGTCGGCGTGAGGATGATGCCGCGGGGCTTCTTCTTCTCGGTGTGGCCGCCGGACAGCGTCGCGAGCAGCGGCAGACCGAACGAGAGGGTCTTGCCGGAGCCGGTACGGCCACGGCCGAGGATGTCCTTGCCGGCCAGGGCGTCCGGGATGGTCGCGACCTGGATCGGGAAGGGGGCGGTCACGCCGTTCTGCGCGAGCTTGCGCACGACGCCCTCGGGGAGACCGAGCGTGCCGAAGGTGACCTCGGGAGCGGCCTCCGCGACCGGGGCGAGCTCGATGTCGGCGTTCTCGTTGTTCTCGGGCACGACGACGTGATCAGTACTGGAAACAGACATGCGAAATGCGAACCTTCCGGAGTTCTTCGGCACGCGCCCAAACTCCGTGAAGTCGCAATCGACCGCCTCTATGCGGTCCGGCCACGGCAAGGGAGAGTACGCGCCACGGGGCGCTCTCTTTACGGCGCCGGGCGATGGGATCAAACGATCTACCACCATACGCACCCTTCACCACCCCTGGCAAACCGCTCCGCCCTGCACGCCCCCCGACCCCCCGAAACAACCCCGGGCAACCTACAAAACCCCAGCTCAAAGCCCCCACACACCGCAGACGTGAGCAACATCACCCGGCCTACAGGCCCCCACGACTACGGCGGACCACGACCAAGCCGCACGCCTCCAAGCAGCCGGAGCGACTCGAACCTGCACGTACCGCAATAGGCACGGCCTGCACCCGCCCTCCCACGGAAGGGGCCGTGCCGGTACATCAAATGCCCGTTGCAGGTCGGGCAGGAAGCGCCGGTGCCCACGCAACTCGGTTGTGCGCCCGACATGCAACGGGCGGATGTACCGGCGCGGCCCCGACCCACCCCCGGAGCCAAGGCGCCCGGCGGTCACCTCAAGCCACCCTGCCAGAGAACGGCACCCCCGCCCGAGGCGCCGGCTCCCGCTCCACCAGCTGCGTGGTCTGCTCGTGCGCCGACGAAGAAGGCTCAGCGCTCGGATCGGCGGACGGTTGCGCCGACTCCGTAGGGGTCGGTTCCCCCGTACGGGTAGGACTCGGCTCCCCCTTGGTCGGCCCCGGCTCCCCCGGCCGCCCCCCGCCGCCGCCCCCGCTCCCGCCCTTGCCGCCCCCACCCTTGCCGTCCTTCGACGTGACCTCACCCGAGGGTTTCGCGGACCGCTCCCCCGAGGCGGACCCCGACGCGGACGCCGACCCCGATGCGGAGTCCCCGCCCTCCGCCGACCCGGCCCGCCCGCCCGGCCCCCGGCGGAACCCCGCCGCACCCCCGGACCCGGCCGACCCCCCGTCGGACGCTCCGTCCCGCTGCCCCGAGGAGTGCGAGGGCCCGGGCCCGGCCCCGTCGTCGCCGACGCTCATGCAACCGGCAGCCGCGGCGACGGCGACGACCGTGGCGGCCAGACGGACAGGTACGTACAAGGCGCGCACGGGCAGCCACCTCCGAGGGCGGGTCGGGAGTCCACCTGCCCAACTCCCGTGGCACGCACAAGGACACGCGCCCCCGCGGCCGACCCGGACCATCCGACCACCCCCTCCGCCCCACTCAGGGGCAGGACGCGTCAGGACACGTCGGATCAGGCCAGGCCGGGCCAGACCGCGTCACCTCACGTCACCCGTACCCCAGCGCATGCAACCGCGCGTCGTCGATCCCGAAGTGGTGGGCGATCTCGTGGACGACGGTCACCTCGACCTCCGCGACGACGTCCTCACGCGAGTCGCACATCCGCAGCGTCGGCCCCCGGTAGACCGTGATCCGGTCCGGCAGCACCCCCGCGTACCACTCCCCGCGATCGGTCAGCGGCGTGCCCTCGTACAGGCCGAGCAGCTCGGGATCGTCGGCGGGCGGTTCGTCCTCGACGAACACCGCCACGTTGTCCATCAGCCGCGTCAGCTCCGGCGGAATCCGGTCCAGCGCGTCGGCCACCAGTTCCTCGAACTCCTCGCGCGTCATCTCCAGCACACGGCCATTGTCAGGCACGAGCCCGCCACCGGAAGGTCGGCACGAAAGCCCACCGCACCACCCGGCCCCCAGCCCCGCGGCCCCGGACACCCCAAGTCCCCCAGACACCCCGACACACCCCGAAAGCCCCACCCCCGCATATCCGCCCCCACCCGCGGGCATACGGCCCCAATGGCCAGCGCCGCCACCACCCCGCCCGACCCCCGCCACCGCTTCCGCGCCCTCACCCGAAGGGCACCGCGCGCCCTCCTCCGGCACTACCGCGCCCGCCGCGGCCACCCGACGGTCGAACTGGTCCAGCCGCCCCATCCCTACGCCCGCGCCCTGGCCCTGGTGGCCGTCGTCCTGACGGGCGCCTGGCTGGGCCTGCTGATCGTCGGCAACGTCCGTGTCCCGGTCGGCCCGATGGACACCACGATGACGCTGCGCCCTTCCCTGACCGGCGGCACGAAGATCAACATCTCGCCGCTCGGCGCCCTCGAGCTGCGCAGCCACCAGGCCCCGATCCGCCTGGACGTGGACGTGGACCAGCTCGACCCGGTCCGCTCGCAGGCCCTGGTGGACCACCCCGAGCGGATCTCCGGCCTCCAGGACGAGGTCACGCGGGACGTCGAGCACGGCACGCTCGACCTGGCAGTCCGTTCCTGCATCGCCGTGGTCTCCGGCGCCACGGCCCTGGGGCTCGCGGTCTACCGCCGCCCCCGCAGGGCCCTCGCGGCCGGCGGCCTGGCGCTGGCCCTCCTGGCGGCCTCCGGTGCGACCGCCTACGCCACCTGGAACCCCAAGTCGGTCCTGGAGCCGAAGTTCTCCGGGCTGCTCTCCTCCGCGCCCTCCGTCGTCGGCGACGCCCGCAGCATCGTCACCGAATTCGACGTCTACCAGAAGGAGTTGGCGCGCCTGGTGACGAACGTGACGAAGCTGTACGACGTCACGTCCACGCTTCCCGCGTACGAACCGGACCCCGCGACGATCCGGATCCTGCACGTCTCCGACATCCACCTGAACCCGGCGAGCTGGAAGATCATCGCGTCGCTGGTGAAGCAGTACGACATCGATGTGATCGTCGACTCCGGCGACACCATGGACCACGGCTCGGCGGCCGAGAACCCCTTCCTGGACCCGATCCCGGACCTCGGGGCCCCGTACGTCTGGGTGCGCGGTAACCACGACTCCGCCGACACCCAGCGCTACCTGAAGCGCATGAAAGGCGTGCGGGTCCTGGACGACGGGGAGGCGGTCTCGGTGGCCGGCGTGCGCTTCGCCGGCATCGGCGACCCGCAGTTCACGCCCGACCGCTCGGCGCGGGCGGCGGGCGACGCGGCGGAACGGATGGCGGGCCTGCGCCTGGCGTCGGCCCTGGTGGACCAGAAGCGGGCGGGCACCCCGGTCGACGTGGCCGTCGCCCACAACCCGGAGGCGGCCCGGCAGACGGACGGCGACGTGCCGCTCGTGCTGGCGGGCCACGTCCACCACGAGGAGACGGAGGTCATGAAGTACGGCACCCGGCTCCGCGTCGAGGGCTCCACCGGCGGCAGCGGCCTGCGGGCGGTGGAGGGCAGGGACCCGGACCCGATCGAGGCCTCGGTCCTCTACCTGGACCGCGACACGCGCCACCTCCAGGCCTGGGACGAGATCGCGCTGGGCGGTCTCGGCCTGACGACGGCGGAGGTCAGCCGCCATCTCCCGGAGGAGAACCGGCCGGGCGCGGCCCGGTCCCCGGGCCCCGCGGAGTCGGCCCCCTGACCCCGCGCCAAACCGTTTTGGCGATACCTCCCGCCATCCCATATGCTTCTCACGTCCCCGACGCGCTGAGAAGCGCCCAGGCGGGCCGATAGCCCTCATCGTCTAGCGGCCTAGGACGCCGCCCTTTCAAGGCGGTAGCACGGGTTCGAATCCCGTTGGGGGCACGTAGAACCGTGTGCAAGACTGTTCACGCAGTCGCACACAACAGCTGGGTCCTGTGGAGCAGTTTGGAGTGCTCGCCACCCTGTCAAGGTGGAGGCCGCGGGTTCAAATCCCGTCAGGACCGCTGAGATTCCGCGAGGAATCTCGTGGCTGGGTAGCTCAGTTGGTACGAGCGATCGCCTGAAAAGCGATAGGTCGCCGGTTCGACCCCGGCCCCAGCCACAAGATCGAAAACCCCCTCCGGGCGACCGGAGGGGGTTTTCGTCGCTCATGGGGAACCCAAGGGGGTTCTTGAGACGCAACAGCAGGGCGATCGTGACGGCCGGCACCGTCCTTCTCGGCACCTTCGCCGTGCCCGGCACGGCCCACGCCGACGCGCCCACGGTCAAGGAGGCGTACAGCGACTGGGCCGACTGGTCGGTCATCGACGTACGTCTCGGTCACGGGAGTGCTGTCGGCGAGGACGTCGAGAAGGTCACCGCGGAGCTCCGGCCCGCCGGCAGTACCGCGACGGAGCCGGTGGCCACGGTGACCGGCTTCACGCAGAAGTACTGGAGCAGTCCCTGGGAGGGTGTCTGGGCCTCGGAACCCGTCCGCCTGGACAGCCTCGGCGACTACACGATCGACATCGAGGTCACGGACAGCTCGGGCGAGACCTCCGTCCGCAAGGGCGCGGGCACACTGCGGTACCGGAAGCAGCCGGTCATCAGTGCCTTCACCGTGACGCCCACCGAACCGACCATCGACGACAGGACCGTCTCGGTCGGCGGCGACCTGGTGGTCCGCGACCCGCGCACCCGCTCGACGGCTCCACTGCCCGATGCCGACGTCGACATCCGTCCCGACCAGAACGGCGACACGAGCGCCCGCACGGACGAGAACGGTCACTTCGCCCTCTCGCGCGAGCTGCAGCAGGGAGGTTGGGCCTGGGCCGAGTACCGCGGCGACCTGGGGTTCGCCACGGTCCCGTGGGTGGACATCAGACCGAAGGCGGCCCCGACCCGTTTCGTCCTCGACCGTGCGTCCTTCCACCCCCTACCCGCACAACGCGTGGATCCGGCGCACGGCGACCGCCGATGTCGCCGTCGCGGTCACGGCGGGGACGAAGTTCAAGGAGTTCACCGCCTCGCTGGACGAGCACGCCGAGCTGAGCGTCTCCGGCATCCTCGGCATCACCGGCGACGACCACAGCGAGCGGGTCGAGGTCAACGTGCAGTACTCCGCGGACGGCCGTACCGGCTGGAAGACCGAGGAGACGGTGCGGACCGGGTTCGACGAGCAGTTCCACGTCGACCTGCCGGGCCACACGGACGGCTGCTGGCGGCTGCGGTACGCCGGTTCCACGACCGCGGACGTCACCGGCACCACCAGCGGCTCCCTGCGCAGGAACCGCTCGCTGACGCGGATCAAGGACGCCAACGCCTCACTGGAACCCGTGCGCAAGGGCGCCACCGTCACCGTCAAGGGCGTACTCCAGGAGCGGGCGCCCGGCGCGTCGAGCCGGCGGGCGTACCGCGGCAAGAAGGTCCAGATCCTCTTCCGGCCCAAGGGCAAGTCGACCTGGTACCTGATGACGACCGTCACCACGAACGCCGGCGGGTCCTTCGGCAAGGGATTCAAGGCGCAGCAGGACGGCACCTGGACGCCCGTGTTCCTGCACCCGGACAGCAAGCACTTCGTGGGCGGCGGATACGAGGACTACGTCGACGTGCGGTGACACCCCGTCCGGTCACGGGTGACCGGACGGACACGGCGGGAGGGGCGGACGCGCACGGCGTCCGCCCCTCCCGCCGTCCGCCGCCGTATGAGCCGGTCAGGCCGCCGCGTGCGCCGGGCCCGACGAACGGCCCCCCGGATGCCGGTGCCGCCAGGTCCAGAACACCGCGCAGGAGACCAGCGCCCACCCGGCGAGCACCAGGAACGGGAACAGGTGCTGGTGGCCGGCGAAGTACACGGCCGTGTGCTGGGCGTTCACCGAGGCACCCGGGGGCAGCCAGCGGCCGACGGTGCCGAGCAGGGACGGCAGCAGCGGCCAGGACACCGCGCCGCCCGAGGACGGGTTGCCCAGCAGGACCATCAGGCCCCACGTGGGCAGCATCGCCCAGCGCCCGAAGAGCGTGTTGAACATCGAGAAGACCATGCCGGAGGCGAACATCGTCAGTGCGAGGATCAGCCAGGACTCGACGAACGGCAGATCGAGCGCGCCCAGGAGCCAGTCCACCACCGCCGCGATCACGAACCCGCCGAGCAGGGCGTACGCGGCGGTGAACGCGATGCGCTCCAGCGGGTTCAGGGCCCGCGCGTGCACGCTGAGCTGGATCGCCCCGACGAATCCGATGATCACGGCCGCCAGGGAGACGTAGAAGATCGCGAGGCCCCGGGGGTCGCCCTGCTGGGTGGGCTTGATGTCCTTGACGGTGACCGCGACCCCCGTCTCCCTGCCGACCGCGGGAGCGGCCCGCGCGATGATCTCCGCGACCGAGGCGCCGGACGCCCCGGACACGTCGAGCGTGGCCGCGCGGCCCGCCTCCCGCACCTCGAGGATCGCGAAGACCTTCTGGTCGTCCACCGCTTCGACGGCCGCCGCCCGGCTGTCGTACGCGTGGATCGCCAGGGACGCGTCGAGTGCCTTCTCCATCCCGTCGACGAACGCCTTGCCCCGTCCCTCCTCGTACGGGCCCACCACCGCGGTCGGCACATGGCGCGGCGTCGGGTTCGCCATGGAGTAGGTGTACGAGCCCGCGAAGAGGCCCGCCGCCGCGGCGAGGATCAGGACCAGCACGGACGCGGGCAGGAACGGGGACTCCTTGAAGGACGCCCAGCGTTCGCCCCGGGTGGCGGGCCTGCCGTGGGCACCGTGCGGCATCTCGGACATACGGACACGCTAAAGCCGCGTAAGGGATATTTCTCAACGTAAGGGAATATTCATCCGTCCTGCCTGCCCCGGCGGGTTGGCCGCGCAAAAGGGTTCGCCACTCATTTCGCCGAGGTGAGATCCTGGACCGCGTATGTCTACGCACCCTGCCCCCGTTCTCGGCGATCTCGCCGCCCGCCTGGCCGAGCTGTCCCTGCGCGACGCGCACCGGCTCGGGCGCAGGCTCGAAGGCGCGCGCAAGATCCGCAAGCCAGAGGCCCGGTCCGCCGTGCTCACCGAGATCGACACGGAGGTCACCCGGGCCGAGACCCGCATGGCCGCGCGCCGCGCGCGCGTCCCGGCCGTCAGCTATCCCGAGCAGCTCCCGGTCAGCCAGAAGAAGGACGCGATCGCGGAGGCCATCCGGGACCACCAGGTCGTGATCGTCGCGGGCGAGACCGGCTCGGGCAAGACCACGCAGATCCCCAAGATCTGCCTGGAGCTCGGCCGCGGAGTCCGGGGCATGATCGGGCACACGCAGCCCCGCCGGATCGCCGCCCGCACCGTCGCCGAGCGCGTCGCCGACGAGCTGGACACGCCCCTCGGCGAGGCCGTCGGCTGGAAGGTCCGGTTCACCGACCAGGTGAACCCGGACGGGACCTTCGTCAAGCTCATGACCGACGGAATCCTGCTCGCCGAGATCCAGACCGACCGCGAACTGCGCGCGTACGACACGATCATCATCGACGAGGCCCACGAGCGGTCGCTGAACATCGACTTCCTGCTCGGCTACCTGGCCCAGCTGCTGCCCAGGCGGCCGGACCTCAAGGTCGTCATCACCTCCGCGACCATCGACCCGCAGCGCTTCTCCCGGCACTTCGGCGACGCCCCGGTCGTCGAGGTCAGCGGTCGCACGTACCCCGTCGAGGTCCGCTACCGCCCGCTCCTGGAGGAGGACTCGGAAGACGCCGACCGCGACCAGATCACCGCGATCACCGACGCCGTCGAGGAGCTGATGGCGGAGGGCAAGGGGGACATCCTCGTCTTCCTGTCCGGGGAGCGGGAGATCCGGGACACCGCCGACGCGCTCACCAAGAAGAACTACCCCCGCGCCGGAGGCGCTGTCTGGCAGAGCACCGAGGTCCTCCCCCTCTACGCGCGCCTCTCGCACGCCGAGCAGCACCGCGTCTTCCAGCAGCACACGGGGCGCAGGATCGTTCTGGCGACCAACGTCGCGGAGACCTCTCTCACCGTCCCGGGCATCAAGTACGTCATCGACCCGGGCACCGCCCGCATCTCCCGCTACAGCCACCGCACGAAGGTGCAGCGGCTGCCCATCGAGCCGGTGTCGCAGGCCAGCGCCAACCAGCGCAAGGGCCGCTGCGGCCGTACGTCCGACGGCATCTGCATCCGGCTGTACAGCGAGGAGGACTTCCTCGCCCGCCCGGAGTTCACGGACGCGGAGATCCTGCGGACGAACCTCGCCTCCGTCATCCTCCAGATGACCGCCGCCGGCCTCGGCGACATCGAGAAGTTCCCCTTCATCGACCCGCCGGACCACCGCAACATCCGCGACGGCGTGCAGCTCCTGCAGGAGCTGGGCGCCCTCGACCCGGTGCAGAAGGACCCGCGCAAGCGGCTCACGGAGACCGGCCGCAAGCTCGCGCAGCTGCCCGTGGACCCGCGCCTGGCCCGGATGGTCCTGGAGGCCGACAGGAACGGCTGCGTGCGCGAGGTCATGGTGATCGCCGCCGCGCTCTCCATCCAGGACCCGCGCGAGCGTCCCGCGGACAAGCAGACCCAGGCCGACCAGAGCCACGCCCGCTTCAGGGACGAGACGAGCGACTTCCTCGCCTTCCTCAACCTGTGGCGGTACGTGCGCGAGCAGCAGAAGGAGCGGGGCTCGTCCTCGTTCCGCCGCATGTGCAAGCAGGAGTACCTGAACTTCCTGCGCATCCGCGAGTGGCAGGACATCTACAGCCAGCTGCGCACGGTCGCCAAGCAGATGGGCATCCAGCCGAACGAGGACGACGCGGCCGACCAGAGCGTCCACGTCTCCCTCCTCGCCGGCCTGCTCTCGCACGTCGGCATGAAGGACGTCAAGGAGGGCGCGAAGAACGAGTACCTGGGCGCCCGCAGTGCCAAGTTCGCGATCTTCCCGGGCTCGGCGCTCTTCAAGAAGCCCCCGCGGTTCGTGATGTCCGCCGAGCTCGTCGAGACGTCCCGGCTGTGGGCGCGCGTCAACGCGAGGATCGAGCCGGAGTGGGTCGAGCCGCTGGCCGGACACCTGCTCAAGCGCACGTACAGCGAGCCGCACTGGGAGAAGGACCAGGCCGCGGTGATGGCGTACGAGAAGGTGACGCTGTACGGCGTCCCGATCGTCGCCCAGCGCAAGGTGAACTACGGCCGGATCGACCCGGAGGCATCCCGCGAACTGTTCATCCGCAACGCCCTCGTCGAGGGCGACTGGCGCACGCACCACAAGTTCTTCGCCGACAACCGCAAGCTGCTGACCGAGGTCGAGGAGCTGGAGCACCGCGCGCGGCGCCGGGACATCCTGGTCGACGACGAGACCCTCTTCGACTTCTACGACCAGCGGGTCCCCGAACACGTCGTGTCGGGCGCGCACTTCGACTCCTGGTGGAAGCACAAGCGCCACGAGGAGCCCGAACTCCTCGACTTCGAGCGCTCCATGCTCATCAACGAACGCGCGGGCGACGTCAGCAAGGACGACTACCCGGACTCGTGGCACCAGGGACGGCTCAAGTTCCGCGTCACCTACCAGTTCGAGCCGGGCGCCGACGCGGACGGCGTGACCGTCCACATCCCCCTCCAGGTCCTCAACCAGGTGACGGACGAGGGCTTCGAATGGCAGATCCCGGGGCTGCGGGAGCAGGTCGTGACCGAGCTGATCCGGTCCCTGCCGAAGCCGATCCGCCGGAACTACGTCCCGGCACCCGACTTCGCCCAGAAGTTCCTCAAGCAGGCGGTGCCCCTCCAGGAGCCGCTGGCGACGACGCTGGCGCGCGAGCTGAAGCGCATGGTCGGGGTCCCGCTCACCGCCGACGACTTCGACTGGTCCCGGGTCCCCGACCATCTGAAGGTCACCTTCCGGATCGTCGACGAGCGGCGCCGCAAGCTCGCCGAGGACAAGGACCTCCAGGCGCTGCAGCTCCGGCTGAAGCCCAAGGCGCGCCAGGCGCTCTCGCAGGCCGCCGCGGCCACCGCCGAGCGCACGGGCGGGGAGTCCCTGGAGCGCACGGGCCTCACGGACTGGACGATCGGCTCGCTCACCCGGGTCTTCGAGACCCGGCGCGCGGGCCAGCCGGTCAAGGCCTACCCCGCGCTCGTCGACGACGGGGACACCGTCTCCGTACGCCTCTTCGACACCGAGGCGGAGCAGCAGGAGGCGATGTGGAAGGGCACCCGGCGCCTGATCCTGCGCAACATCCCGGTGAACCCGGCCAAGTTCGCCTCGGACAAGCTGACGAACGCCCAGAAGCTCGCGCTCTCCGCCAATCCCCACGGCACCGTCCAGGCCCTCTTCGACGACTGCGCGATGGCCGCGGCGGACAAGCTGATCGGTGACTTCGGCGGCCCGGCGTGGGACGAGGAGTCCTACCGGAAGCTGTACGACCGGGTGCGCGCCGAGATCGTGGACACGACGGTCCGCACGGTCGGGCAGGTGCAGCAGGTCCTCGCCGCCTGGCAGGCCTGTGAGCGCCGCCTGAAGGCCACCAGGAGCGCGGCGCTGCTCGCGAACCTGACGGACGTACGGACGCAGCTGGACGCCCTCGTGAGGCCCGGTTTCGTCACGGCCACGGGACTGCGCCGTCTCCCGGATCTGATGCGCTATCTGGTGGCGGCCGACCGGCGCCTCCAGCAGATGCCGACGAACGTCCAGCGGGACACCAGCCGCATGGAGAAGGTCCACGAGATGCAGGACGAGTACGCGTGGCTGCTGGAGCAGATGCCCCAGGGCCGGCCGGTGCCCCAGCAGGTGCGGGACATCCGCTGGATGCTGGAGGAGTTGCGGGTCAGCTACTTCGCCCACGCGCTGGGCACGGCGTATCCCGTCTCCGACAAGCGGATCGTGAAGGCGATCGACGCCGCGGTCCCGTAGTCGTCCCCGTACGGTGGGTGAGTTCGACCGCTGGGCTCACCCTCCTGTAGAGTCCTTCTCGCAGCACAGCGAAGGAAAGTGACTGCGAAACCTGGTCCTGTGGAGCAGTTTGGAGTGCTCGCCACCCTGTCAAGGTGGAGGCCGCGGGTTCAAATCCCGTCAGGACCGCATGACATCGAGAGCCCGGGTCTTCGGACCCGGGCTCTCGTGCGTGTTCCCGTCCTCGCCCGGAGGCCCTTCCGGCAATCCCGGCCGTGCGACGGCATCTTGACGCCGCCTCGTTCCGCCGGTACCCAGAGACCAGGGCCCTCGACCTCTCGGAGGTGGCGTATGGCAGCGACCGCCAGACACGAGACGCGAGCCCTGCTGCGGGCCCATCTGGCCGCCGCGAGCCAGTACCGCCACCTGACGCGGCACTGCCCGATCTGCCGTCAACTCCTGCGCCTGGCCATGGAACCCGCCCCGGGCGGCGAGGAGGGCCCCGACGCGGCCGCCGAGGACGAGACCCCCTCCAGGACCTGAGCCGGGCGGGCACCCCTTCGGCGCCCTCTTCCCCTAGCGCAGACCCCACAGGGGCAACAAGGACCCCGACGTGTGACGGGTGTCACCGCATAAGTTTTCGGAACAACGGTACTTACGTCCCACCTACAACCGGTCAATTTTATATGTGCAATTGCACTGTCCCCGCAGGTGCCCCACAGGAGATCCGACAGCCCTCCCCAGACTTCGACAAGGCCGCGCACAGCCGGGCCGTTCCCCGCACATCCCGGTCGGAAGCGGGCACATCCTGAGCCCATCCCGGGATCAATCAGAGCATGAAAAAAGGGATCGCGCTGGACCCGGCGGAGTCCAGCGCGATCCACGACACACCCTTGTCGCATGCTTGTTCAGCTTGGGCGTGGGCTCCGTTGGGGCGGAACCCGCGTCGTTTGGAGCTGTGGTCGGGCGTCCGACAGGTTGGGGGACTTGCCGAAATGCCCGGTTATGCAGTTGTTCAGGCTTCGCTGCGCTGCTGGGGGATGCCCGCGAGCAATGCGCGGACCTCCGCCTCGCGGTAGCGGCGATGCCCGCCGAGCGTGCGGATCGACGTGAGCTTGCCGGCCTTTGCCCACCGCGTGACCGTCTTGGGGTCGACACGGAACATGGTGGCGACCTCAGCGGGGGTCAGCAGCGGCTCGGCATCAGGGGTGCGAGCGGTCATGAGCGGCCTCCTCGGGAGAACCGAACCTTCTCGGTTCTTTCCTCTAAATTCTGCACCTTGACCCGCGTTGCCCGAAATGGCGGACGCGAGTCGAGTCGGTTATAGGACGAACGGCTTGTCCTCGGCACTACAACTACACCATCTGTCCAGCCGCGTCGGCCAAACCGATGGAATTGCCCTCCCAGGTGTTCATCAGCGACGGAAGCCGATGGACCATGCCATAGCGGACAGTCACGCCCCTGTGACGATCAGTCACAGGGGCGCTCAGGAGTCACCAGACCCCCCATAGCGAGCAATACCGAGATTCCACCCCAAAAACGGACGGACGGAGCCCTCCCCGGACTCCTTGTCCTATTTTGGCATGAGGAGGGGCAAGCGGCGCAAGGGGCAAGTAAGTGCCGTCCATCACGCTTGCGACAAAAGCCCGGATCAGGACCTACGTCCCGTACCGGAAGGACTCCACTGCGTCAGCCGGGAACCGGGAGTCTGTAGTGAACCCTTGGCCACGGGTGGTCAGTCCACCACGGCGGCGGCCTTCTGTCAGCCCCTCAGTTCGCCGAGCGCCGGTCCCGGACCGCGCGCCAGCGCTCCACGAGCCGGCCGTACGCCTCGCCCGCGGTCACCCCGTCCCCGGCCCGCAGCGCCTCGATGCCCTCGGCGACGTCCGCCGCCGAGTGGTCCCCCTCCAGCTCCCCGGCCGGCAGGACGTGCACGAGACCCCCGTAGTCCAGCTCGACGAGCGAACGGGGGTGGAACTCCTCCAGCCAGCGGCCGACGTCCAGCAGACCGTCGGTCAGCGGCCCCTCGTCGATGGTGTCCTTCAGGGTCCGCAGCGCCCGCGCCACCCGCCGCCGCGCCTGCACCATCGGCGTCCGGTAGCGCAGCAGCGGCGCGTCCCGCCCCGGCTCCCCCGGCCCCTTCTCGTACTCCCGCTCCTCGTCGGAGACCAGCACGAACCAGTTCAGCGGCACCTGCCAGGTCGAGGTGCGGATCCACGGGCGGGCGTCGGGGTTGCGGGCGAGCCAGCGCTCGTAGTCCTGCGCGGCCTGACGGCGTACGAGCGGGGGCAGGAGCGCGTCCAGGACCGGGGCCGGAAACTCCTCGGCCAGGTCGCCCAGGGCCTGCCAGCCGCGCAGCCGCGTGCGCCAGGGGCAGACGCAGAGCACGCCGTCGACCTCCGCCACGAACGCGTCGCCGCTCTCGTGCACGGGCACGGGGACGGGCGGGACGGGCAGCAAGTCGGCCAGGGAGCGGCGCAGTTCGTCCTGGTAGGACGGATGCTCGGGGCGCCGGGCGTAACGGGCCCAGTGGCCGCGCTCCGGCTCGGGGAAGGCGGCCAGGGGTTCGTACACCCGCAGATAGGACGTGTACGGGACGATCACCGAGGACACCTTGGGCACGCCTGCTCCCTCCCCAACGGACCGGACGCGAAACCCGGGCGCGAAAGCCGCTCGACCCGCGCGCGAGCGACCCGGAAAACACTCAAATCGTCCCACGGCCGTGAGGGAACGTACTCCGGGAGAGGGTGATCCTGAACACTGCGCGGATGACGGCCGGGCGCAGGCTCTAACCTCGTGCCAGCGGGAGCCCGCCACCCGCACGGGCACCGCCTCCAACCGCCGCTTCGTAGCTGGGAGTCACCACCGTGACCGACGTAACCAACGGCGTCCTGCACACCCTGTTCCAGTCGGATCAGGGTGGTCACGAGCAAGTCGTGCTCTGTCAGGACCGGGCCAGTGGCCTCAAGGCCGTCATCGCCATCCACTCCACCGCCCTGGGTCCCGCCCTGGGCGGCACGCGCTTCTACCCCTACGCGAGCGAGGCGGAGGCCGTCGCCGACGCCCTGAACCTCTCGCGCGGGATGTCGTACAAGAACGCCATGGCCGGTCTCGACCACGGCGGCGGCAAGGCCGTCATCATCGGTGACCCCGAGCGGATCAAGACGGAGGACCTCCTCCTCGCGTACGGCCGTTTCGTCGCCTCCCTCGGCGGCCGGTACGTCACCGCGTGCGACGTCGGCACGTACGTCGCGGACATGGACGTCGTGGCGCGCGAGTGCCGCTGGACCACCGGGCGCTCCCCGGAGAACGGCGGCGCGGGCGACTCCTCCGTGCTCACGGCGTTCGGTGTCTTCCAGGGCATGCGGGCCAGCGCCCAGCACCTGTGGGGCGACCCGACGCTGCGCGGGCGCACGGTCGGTGTCGCCGGCGTCGGCAAGGTCGGCCACTACCTGGTGGAGCACCTGCTCGACGACGGGGCGCAGGTCGTGATCACGGACGTGCGCGAGGACGCGGTGCGCCGGATCGTCGAGCGGCACCCGTCCGTGCGGGCCGTCGCGGACACCGAGGCGCTGATCCGCGTCGAGGGGCTCGACGTCTACGCCCCGTGCGCGCTGGGCGGGGCACTGAACGACGAGTCCGTGCCGGCGCTCACCGCGCAGGTGGTCTGCGGCGCCGCCAACAACCAGCTCGCGCACCCGGGGGTGGAGAAGGACCTCGCGGACCGCGGGATCCTCTACGCCCCCGACTACGTGGTGAACGCGGGCGGGGTCATCCAGGTGGCCGACGAGCTCCACGGCTTCGACTTCGACCGGTGCAAGGCGAAGGCGACGAAGATCTTCGACACCACGCTCGGGATATTCGCACGTGCGAAGACGGACGGCATTCCGCCGGCCGCGGCGGCCGACCGGATCGCCGAGCAGCGCATCGCCGAGGCCCGCGGCCGCTGACCGCCGACCCGCTTGTCAGGGACCCGCCGACGCGTACTTCGAGAGAACTCTCACGTCCGTCGGCGGGTCGTGCGCCGAGAAGAGGTTAAAATCGCCGTTGACCAGCGGGGAAAGGGCACCTCGCGGGTTCTGGGCGAAGGCGCGTCCTGCGGGCGACGTACCGTATGGCCGCGGGCTCAGGTACCGTGGAAGCCCTACGGACCGGTCTCTCCACGGAGAGTCCGTTCCAGAACATGAACGCGTGTCAAGACTCTGGGGCCGTCGAGCCCCGTCACCGAGGGGGTCGAGCCATGGGGCGCGGCCGGGCCAAGGCCAAGCAGACGAAGGTCGCCCGCCAGCTGAAGTACAACAGCGGCGGGACTGACCTGTCGCGTCTGGCCAATGAGCTGGGCGCTTCGACTTCGAGCCAGCCGCCTAATGGCGAGCCGTTCGAGGACGAGGACGAGGAAGACGACCCGTACGCCCAGTACGCGGATCTCTACAACGACGACGACGAGGACGAGGACGACCAGTCCGGACCCCAGTCGCACCGTCGTGGCGCCTAGCGCTTGCAGCGGTCTCAGCAGGTTCCGGGGCATTCGTAGGAACTCGTAGCACTGCATCTCAACCCGGTCCGGGGCATCAGCGCCGGACCGGGTTCAGTGCTGTCCCGGCCTGTCTCAGCTCGCGTAGTCACCTACGAGCGCCGCACCCGTCGGGTGCTCGCCGCGGTCGGTGATCTCGCCGGCGATCCAGGCGTCCACACCCCGGTCCGCGAGGGTGGCGAGCGCGACGTCCGCCGACTCGCCGGGGACGACCGCGATCATGCCGACGCCCATGTTCAGCGTCTTCTCCAGCTCGAGCCGCTCCACCTGACCCGTCCTGCCGACCAGGTCGAAGACCGGGGCCGGGGTCCAGGTCCCGCGGTCCACGATCGCGTGCAGGCCTTCGGGCACGACCCGCGCCAGGTTGGCCGCGAGCCCGCCGCCCGTGACGTGGGAGAAGGCGTGCACCTCGGTGGTGCGGGTGAGGGCCAGGCAGTCCAGCGAGTAGATCTTGGTGGGCTCCAGCAGCTCTTCGCCGAGCGTCCGGCCGAACTCCTCGATCCGCTGGTCGAGGCTCAGGTTCCCCCGGTCGAAGAGCACGTGCCGGACCAGCGAGTACCCGTTCGAGTGAAGGCCGGAGGACGCCATGGCGATCACCGCGTCGCCCTCGCGGATGCGGTCCGCGCCGAGCAGCCGGTCGGCCTCGACCACGCCCGTGCCCGCGCCGGCGACGTCGAAGTCGTCCGGGCCGAGCAGACCCGGGTGCTCGGCCGTCTCGCCGCCCACCAGGGCGCAGCCGGCGAGGACACAGCCCTCGGCGATGCCCTTCACGATGGCGGCGACCCGCTCGGGGTGGACCTTGCCGACGCAGATGTAGTCGGTCATGAAGAGCGGCTCGGCGCCGCACACCACGATGTCGTCCATGACCATCGCCACCAGGTCGTGGCCGATGGTGTCGTACACGCCGAGCTGCCGGGCGAGGTCGACCTTCGTGCCGACCCCGTCCGTGGCGGAGGCGAGCAGCGGGCGCTCGAAGCGCTTGAGGGCGGAGGCGTCGAAGAGGCCGGCGAAACCGCCGAGGCCGCCGAGGACCTCGGGGCGCTGCGTCTTCTTCACCCACTCCTTCATGAGTTCGACGGCGCGGTCGCCCGCCTCGATGTCGACGCCCGCGGCTGCGTAGCTGGCACCTGTGGTCTCAGACATGGCTGTGAGAACTTTCGTGTCGTACAGCTGTAGTGCTGCGGAGTCTTACGGGCGACGGATCGCGTCGGCCGCGGCCGTCGCGGCGGGACCCGCCGCGAGCTCGGTCTCCAGAAGCTGCTTGCCCAGCAGTTCCGGGTCGGGCAGATCCATCGGGTACTCGCCGTCGAAACAGGCGCGGCACAGGTTCGGCTTGGCGATGGTGGTCGCTTCGATCATGCCGTCGAGGGAGATGTACGACAGGGAGTCGGCGCCCAGGGACGTGCCGATCTCGTCGATCGACATGCCGTTGGCGATCAGCTCCGCGCGGGTGGCGAAGTCGATGCCGAAGAAGCAGGGCCACTTGACCGGCGGCGAGGAGATCCGGATGTGCACCTCGGCGGCGCCCGCCTCACGGAGCATGCGGACCAGGGCGCGCTGGGTGTTGCCGCGCACGATCGAGTCGTCCACGACGACCAGGCGCTTGCCCTTGATGACTTCCTTGAGCGGATTCAGCTTCAGACGGATGCCGAGCTGGCGGATCGTCTGCGAGGGCTGGATGAAGGTCCGGCCGACGTACGCGTTCTTCACGAGACCCGCGCCGAACGGGATGCCGGAGGCCTCCGCGTAACCGATCGCGGCGGGTGTCCCGGACTCCGGGGTCGCTATGACCAGATCGGCTTCGACGGGAGCTTCCTTGGCGAGTTTCCGGCCCATCTCGACCCGCGAGAGATACACGTTCCGGCCGGCGATGTCCGTGTCGGGACGAGCCAGATAGACGTACTCGAAGACGCAGCCCTTGGGCTTTGCCTCAGCGAATCGCGAGGTGCGCAGGCCGTTCTCGTCGATGGCGACGAACTCGCCCGGCTCGATCTCGCGGACATAGGCGGCGCCGCAGATGTCCAGGGCGGCGGACTCGGAGGCGACCACCCAGCCGCGCTCCAGCCGGCCGAGGACCAGCGGGCGGATGCCCTGCGGGTCGCGGGCCGCGTACAGCGTGTGCTCGTCCATGAAGACGAGGCTGAAGGCGCCCCGGACCTGCGGGAGGATCTTGGCGGAGGCCTCTTCGATGGTCAGCGGCTTGCCGTCGTCGTCCACCTGGGCCGCGAGGAGCGCCGTGAGGAGGTCGGTGTCGTTGGTGGCCGCGACGCGGGTGGTCCGGCCCTCCTGCTCGGGGAGGTCGGCGACCATCTCGGCGAGCTGCGCCGTGTTGACCAGGTTGCCGTTGTGGCCGAGCGCGATCGAGCCGTGCGCGGTGGCACGGAACGTCGGCTGGGCGTTCTCCCAGACGGAGGCTCCGGTGGTCGAGTAGCGGGCGTGACCGACCGCGATGTGACCCCGGAGCGAACCGAGTGAGGTCTCGTCGAAGACCTGGGACACGAGGCCCATGTCCTTGAAGACGAGGATCTGGGAGCCGTTGCTGACCGCGATCCCCGCGGATTCCTGACCTCGATGCTGAAGGGCGTAGAGCCCGAAGTAAGTGAGCTTGGCGACCTCTTCGCCCGGAGCCCAGACACCGAAGACGCCGCAAGCGTCCTGGGGGCCTTTCTCACCGGGGAGCAGATCATGATTGAGTCGACCGTCACCACGTGGCACGCCTCCGAGTGTAGGCGAGATCGAGTACTGGTCCGAATTGGGTACGGCGGGTCACCGGACGTCACACGACGGCCACGGCCGCCACGCCTGTGCCGTTTACGCAGGTCAAAGCCGGTGCGCGGAGGCCGGCACGGCCCCCTTCCGGCCCGCCGGGGGGCGTGTGGGGACTCTGTCCGGCGTTCGTGAGTGAGCCGTCGCACATCAATCTGGTGGTGACGGGGGCTCCGAGGGTGATATGTCCGTCGCGGACGGCATCCCCCGCGCCGCCGCTCACCTCATCAGCGGCAGCAGCCCCGAGAGGTCCGCGCGCTCCCCGCTCGCACTGACCCTGGCCTCGTCGAGGGCGGCCCGCCAGGTGATCCGGCCCGTCGCGAGCCTGACCCACGTCAGCGGGTCGGTCTCCACGACGTTCGGCGGGGTGCCGCGGGTGTGCCGCGGTCCCTGCACGCACTGCACGACGGCGTACGGCGGGACGCGGACCTCCGTCGAGGCGCCGGGGGCCTTCACCGCGAGGGCGTCGGCGAGCAGCCGGGTGCACGCGGCGAGAGCCTGACGGTCGAAGGGGACGTCGAGGCCGGGCAGGGCGCGGTTGAGGTCGTCGGTGTGCACGACGAGTTCGACGGTCCGGGTGACCAAAAAGTCGGCGAGGGTCATGGCGCCCGCGCGCATACCGATGACGCGGTTCCCGGGGGCCGCGGCCAGGCGCTCGGCGAGGCGTTCCCTGGTACGGGCGAACAGCGCGTCGAGGTCCGGGGTGCGGGCGGCGAGCCGCCGGACGCCGTCGGCGACGGTCTCCGCGTAGTCGGCGCTCGCGAACAGCAGGTCGGTCAGGGAGAGTTCCGCCTTGGCCGGCTCGTCCCGGTCCAGGGCGAGGCTGACCGCCTCCACGGTCATGGTGAGGTGCGCGGCCAGGTCGCGCACGGTCCAGTCACCGAGGCCCGAGGGCCGCGCCAACCGCTCGTCGTCGAGGGCGCGTACGGCTTCCCGTACGTTGTGGAACTGCGCGGACACGGCGGCGCGGATCTTGGCGGAGTCGTACGTGCGGGTGCGTTTCCTGGCCGGTGGCATGACCCTCAGCCTAGATCCCGGGCCGACGCGCCGACCGGGGTTCCACACCGTCCTTTGGGCCCGGCCGGACTCCTGCGGGCCTACCCGGACTGTCCCGGGCAGCCGAAGACCCCGCCCGGGACAGTCCGGACGCTGTTGGTAAATCCGGGGGCCTGCGTGACGACGGCCTGTACGACCCCGTTGGGGTGGTGCAGGCCGTCGTGGTGTTCAGGGGTGGGT
>NZ_JBWKDS010000054.1:0-15016 GCF_056435845.1 Streptomyces sp. NPDC043867
GGGTCTCCGCCCGGCACGCCGAGAGCACGCACCAGACGCCGCGGAACCCGCCCTCCGGGCGGACGACGAGACTTTGCGGACACGACCTAGGGGGCGTCCGGCTGCGACGGCTGGGAGCGTCCGGCTGGGACGGCTGGGGGCGTCCGGGTGTGGCGCCCGGGAAACTCCGGGGACGGCTTCCGGGAGACGCGGGGGGTGCACTCCCGGCAAGCGTTCCGGCGGCGGGCACCGCGCACCGCACCCCTTCGCGTGCCCGGCGCGCGTCCGCGCCCGCCGACGCGGTGGGCACCGCGCCCCCGCCGCGGCGCCCGGCGCGTGTCCGCGCCCCGCTCCGCCCGCGCTACGCGTCCGTGTCCCGGAACGCGGAGACCGCCGCCTTCGCCGCCGCCTCCACCAGCGCGACGCCCCTGGCCTTCGTCGTGCTGCCGTACGACAGCGCCGCCACCAGATAGTCGCGCCCGTCGACCGTGATCCGCCCGATGCTGTTGACATCCCACAACCCGGTCGTGCTGCGCGCCAGCCACCCGTTCTTCAGCGCCCACCCGGACTCGGGGGCTGAGGCCGCCGCCGAGACACCCCAGCGCTGCCCCGCGGCTATCCGGCCCATCAGCGTCCGCAGATACGTCCGCGAGGCACTGCCGAGTTCCGAGTCGTCCCCGAACACCTGCCGCAGCAGGACGAGTTGGTCGGCCGCCGTGGTCCGCGTCAGCCCCCACAGGCCGCCGTCCCCGCCCGTCGTCCCGGTCAGCCCGAAGCGGCGGTTGGCGGCATCGAGTCCGGCCGAGCCCCCGATGGCGTTCCACAGCGCCGTCGCGGACGCGTTGTCGCTGTCCTCGATCATCGCGGTGGCGTACGTCCGCTCCCGCGCCGTCAGCCGCCGGTCCGCGTCCTGCGCCTGGAGCAGCAGCGCCGCGAGGATGTCCACCTTGACGATGCTGGCCGTGTCGAAGGCGCCGTCCCCGTACGCCGCGCCCGCACCGGACGCCATGTCCAGCACGGCGACCGAGACGTCGGCACCGTCCTCGACGGTCACCGACCGCATGGCCCCGGCCAGCAGCGCGTCCCGGTCCGCCGAAGGCTCCGACGCGGGTTCCACCGACGCCTCCTCACCGGTCGCCGGCGACACCGTGGTTGACGCCGAAGACGATACGACCCCCGCGTCGGCGTGCGCCTGGGCCTTCACGTGGGTGGTGCCCGCCGCCGTGGCACCCACCAGCACGGCGGACGCCAGCACGGTGCAGAGGAAGGGGCGGCGTCCGCCCGGCCGGACACGCAGGCGAGCTCTGTGGGAGTCCATGCCCGCGATGCTGGGCGCCCGGCCTGTGCACACCGTGGGACGGAGGTGAGACACGCGTCAGGGAAGGCTGAGAAACGCGTGAGCGGCACTCGCGCCGGGGCGCGGGGCCGCGGATTCCCGGCCCCACCCCACCGATAGGGTCGTGACCGTGGCGAACAAGAACATTCCCGACCCCGGCTTCTCCGACGACGACGGCTCCGCCGATCCCCGGCTCAGCGCGGCGCTCGCGGCCTGGGCCGAGGACCGCACCGCGGTGACCCCGGTCCTGGAGGCCCTCAAGGGCGCCCGGCTCCTCGTGCCCGTGGTGGCCGTCCTCGGCGAGGTCGAGCAGGACGAGAACGGGCTGCGCCACGAGAAGACCAGCGACATGGCGGTGCCGACCCTGAAGGCCGGGAACCGCACGGCCCTGCCCGCGTTCACCTCCACCGAGTCGCTCGCCCGCTGGGACCCGCAGGCCCGCCCCGTCGCCGTACCCCTGCACCAGGCGCTGCGGGCCGCGGCGCACGAGAAGGCCGACACGCTGCTGCTCGACCTCGCGGGACCGGTGCCCTACGAGCTGACCGGCCCCGCGCTGCTCGCGCTCGCGGAGGGGCGGACGAACACGGACCCGCTGCACGACCCGGCCGTCGCCGAGGCGGTACGCACGGCGCTGGCCGCCGAGCCCGCCGTGCTCCGCGCCCACCTGGGGCCCGGCGGCGGGGACGGCACCCTCGCCCTCGTCCTCGACCCGTCCGCGGCGCCCGCCGAGGCCGTCCGCGCCATCGCGGGGCGGCTGGCGGCCGACGAGACACTGAGGGCCCGCCTGGTGCGCGGTCTCGACCTGGCACTGCTGCCGGCCGAGGCGACGCTTCCCGGCGAGCCCCTGTACGTACGGGACGCGTGAATCAGCCGTAGACCGGACCCGTGTACTTCTCGCCCGGGCCCTGGCCGGGCTCGTCCGGGACGAGCGACGCCTCGCGGAACGCCAGCTGGAGCGACTTCAGGCCGTCGCGCAGCGGCGCGGCGTGGAAGGAGCTGATCTCGGTCGCGCTCGCGTCGAGCAGCCCGGCCAGCGCGTGCACCAGCTTGCGCGCCTCGTCCAGGTCCTTGTGCTCCTCGCCCTCCTCCGTCAGGCCGAGCTTCACGGCGGCGGCGCTCATCAGGTTGACGGCGACCGTCACGATCACCTCGACCGCGGGGACCTCCGCGATGTCGCGGGTCATGGTGTCGAAGTCGGGGTTCTGGGGAGGGGTGTCACTCATACCTGACACGATAGGTCCATGGCGGACGTGCTCCCGACGCAGCCCCCGCCGCCCCGGTTAGCCGTGTCCCGCCGGAGCTGCTAACCTTGTGTAACGACCGGTCGGACACTCCTGTGTTCCGGCCCACAAGTGGAGGCTCCGAACTCCCACCCGACCGTCCCCCGGGACGGCGGGTCACCCGGTCAGGCGGCCCCCATCGTTCCGTACGGACGATGGAGTCGCCCGAAGCGCGCCCCGCGGTTGACCGCGGCGGTGCTCCGGTAGTCCTTGGAGCCCCGCCTGTGTCCCGTCCGGGGCATTTTTCATGTCCCGCGATGGTTGGTCCCAGTGTCATCAGAGACATACGCGGCTGTCCGCCAGACCGCCGTGTGGTGCTACCGAGGAGGATCCATCAGCGCCGAGCCCCGCATCAACGACCGGATTCGCGTTCCCGAAGTGCGACTTGTCGGTCCTAGCGGCGAGCAGGTCGGGATTGTTCCGCTTGCCAAGGCCCTTGAGCTTGCTCAGGAGTACGACCTCGACCTGGTCGAGGTGGCGGCGACAGCTCGCCCGCCCGTCTGCAAGCTCATGGACTACGGGAAGTTCAAGTACGAGTCGGCCATGAAGGCCCGTGAGGCGCGCAAGAACCAGGCGCACACGGTCATCAAGGAGATGAAGCTCCGGCCGAAGATCGACCCGCACGACTATGACACGAAGAAGGGTCACGTCGTCCGGTTCCTCAAGCAGGGCGACAAGGTCAAGATCACGATCATGTTCCGTGGTCGCGAGCAGTCCCGGCCGGAGCTCGGCTACCGACTGCTGCAGCGTCTCGCTTCGGACGTCGAGGACCTCGGGTTCGTCGAGTCGAGCCCGAAGCAGGACGGCCGAAACATGATCATGGTTCTCGGCCCGCACAAGAAGAAGACCGAGGCGATGGCCGAGGCCCGCGAGGCCCAGGCGGCCCGCAAGGCGGAAGCGAAGGCCAATCCGGGCAAGTCGCAGAACGCCGCGGAGAGCGACATCGACGGTGAGGACCTCACCGATGACGTCGAGACCGACGAGGCTCCGGCCGAGGCACCCGCCGAGGCCTGATCCCAGGGCGACGGCCCCGGGGCACCCAGGACGAGAGTCCGGGGGCCCAGGGACGGCAGTTCGGGGATGTCAATCCATACATATGACGTTCCGACGTGCCCGGTTTCGCGACCGGGCACCGGAGCGCCACTGACGAGGAGAGAACGGCGCTATGCCGAAGAACAAGTCGCACAGCGGTGCCAGCAAGCGCTTCAAGATCACCGGCTCCGGCAAGGTGCTCCGCGAGCGTGCCGGCAAGCGCCACCTGCTCGAGCACAAGTCGTCCCGACTGACGCGTCGCCTCACCGGCAACGCCGAGATGGCCCCGGGCGACGCCAAGAAGATCAAGAAGCTTCTCGGCAAGTGACGTACGGGCGCTCACGCGCCCCGCGTCTGGACCGGGACCCTATCGATTTCGGGCCGTGTGACCACATCCACGGCCCCGCTACAAGGAGTTAAAAAGTGGCACGCGTCAAGCGGGCAGTCAACGCCCACAAGAAGCGCCGGGCGATCCTCGAGGCGGCCTCCGGCTACCGCGGTCAGCGTTCGCGCCTGTACCGCAAGGCCAAGGAGCAGGTCACCCACTCCCTGGTCTACAACTACAACGACCGCAAGAAGCGCAAGGGCGACTTCCGTCGGCTGTGGATCCAGCGCATCAACGCTGCGGCCCGCCAGAACGGCATGACGTACAACCGCCTCATCCAGGGTCTGAACGCCGCCAACATCGAGGTGGACCGCAAGATCCTCGCGGAGCTGGCCGTCAACGACCCCAACGCGTTCGCCGCGCTCGTCGAGGTCGCGCAGAAGGCGCTGCCGTCGGACGTCAACGCGCCGAAGGCCGCCTGACACCTGGCGCTGGCGTGAGCCGGTAGTGCATCGGACCCGCAGGCCGTCACGGCCTGCGGGTCCGACTGCGTCCGGAGCCGCCGCGACCGCGCCGGGTGCGCCGGTCCGGCACCGCCGGGCTCACCGCCGCGGCCGGCAAGACGTCCCCGCACTGCCGGGGAAGACTCCGCACCCTCCATGAATCCCGAAGGTGAACCCATGCCCGCCGCCACCGAGTTGATCTCTCCGCGCTCGCCGCGTGTGTCCGCCGCCCGGCGGCTGGCCAGGCGGAACTTCCGGGGCAAGGAGCGGCTGTTCCTCGCCGAGGGGCCGCAGGCCGTGCGGGAGGCGGCGGCGCACCGGCCCGGCGGCGACGCCACGCTCGTGGAGCTGTTCGCCACCGTGGAGGCGGCCGACCGGTACGCCGGCATCGTCGGGGACGCCCGGGCCGCGGGCGCCCGCCTGCACCTCGCCGACGAGGACGTGATCGCCGACATCTCGACCACCGTCACCCCGCAGGGGCTCGTCGGCGTCTGCCGGTTCCTGGACACCCCCTTCGAGGAGATCCTGGCCGCCCGGCCGAAGCTCGTCGCCGTACTGGCCCACGTGCGGGACCCGGGGAACGCCGGGACCGTCCTGCGCTGCGCGGACGCCGCCGGCGCCGAGGCCGTCGTGCTCACCGACGCGTCCGTCGACCTGTACAACCCCAAGGCCGTACGGGCCTCCGTGGGCTCGCTGTTCCACCTGCCCGTCGCCGTCGGCGTGCCCGTGGAGCGGGCCGTCCAGGGGCTCAGGGACGCCGGGGTGCGCATCCTCGCCGCCGACGGGGCGGGAGAGGACGACCTCGACGACGAGCTGGACAAGGGGACCATGGGCGGGCCCACCGCCTGGGTGTTCGGGAACGAGGCCTGGGGACTCCCGGAGGAGACCCGCGCCCTGACGGACGCCGTGGTGCGCGTCCCGATCCACGGAAAGGCCGAGAGTCTGAACCTCGCCACCGCCGCAGCCGTATGTCTCTACGCGTCCGCCCGTGCACAGCGCGCCTCCGGAGGGTGCCGCTCCGTCACCGAGAGCTAGTAGGGTGACGGGCTCGGGGGCCCACTGCGCCAGACGAGAGGTGGGGTACGGGGATGGGTGTCGGCACGAGGAGAGCACCGGGGGCACGGGACCTGCGCGGCACGCCCGCGGCCCGGCGCGGTGAACTCGCCGAACTCGGAGCCGAGTCGGGCATCGGCCCGGACGACCTGCCGGACGGACTCGTCGTCGCCGACGAGCACGGCCACGTGATCTGCTTCAACGCCGCCGCCGCCCGGATCACCGCGGTGCCCGCCGCCGACGCCCTCGGGCGCCGGCTGGAGCGGGTCCTGCCGCTGGAGGACCTCGAAGGCCGCCGCTGGTGGCAGCTCACCGACCCGTACGGCGGCCTCGCCATCCGGGTCGGACAGCCCGAGCGGAACCTGCTGCTGCCCGGCGGGCGCGAAGTGCTGGTCTCCGCCCGCTACGTGCGCACCCGGCCCACCGGCCCCGTCCGCCGCGTCATCGTCTGTCTGCGGGACACCGAGGCCCGCCGCCGCACCGAGCGCAGTCACGCCGAGCTGATCGCCACCGTCGCCCACGAGCTGCGCTCCCCGCTCACCTCGGTCAAGGGGTTCACCGCGACACTCCTCGCCAAATGGGAGCGCTTCACCGACGACCAGAAGAAGCTGATGCTGGAGACGGTGGACGCCGACGCGGACCGGGTGACCCGGCTCATCGCCGAACTGCTCGACATCTCCCGGATCGACTCCGGGCGCCTCGAAGTGCGCCGCCAGCCCGTCGACATCGGCGCCGCCGTCGGCCGCCACATCCAGGCGTACGTCGCCGCGGGCCAGCCCGCCGAGCGTTTCCTGCTGCGCATCCGGCATCCGCTGCCCGACCTGTGGGCCGACCCCGACAAGGTCGACCAGGTGCTCAGCAACCTCCTGGAAAATGCCGTGCGCCACGGCGAGGGAACCGTCACCATCGACGTCACGCCCTCGGCGTCCCCGCGCGACCGTGCGGACGACGACGGCACGGCGCACGCAGCCACGTCGGTCACCGTGAGCGACGAGGGCACCGGCATCCCGGAGGAGTCCATGAACCGCGTCTTCACCCGCTTCTGGCGGGGCAGCAAGCGCGGCGGCACCGGGCTCGGGCTCTACATCGTCAAGGGCATCGTCGAGGCCCACGGCGGCACCATCACCGTAGGCCGCGCGCCCGGCGGCGGCGCCGAGTTCCGATTTACGCTGCCCGTGGGCACCCCGGCGTACCTCCTCTAACGCCGCACGGGCCCCACGGGCGCAGCCGCAGAGAGCCTGCCCGGACCGCCCAGTCGGGGAGAGGCTCCCACCCCCGTTAGACTCGGCCTTTGGCACCTTTGCGTCCCCGTTTCAGGGACGATGCGTCCCCCCGAGTCGGGACGGGGACCATCCGCCAGCCAACCGGAAGCACGGGAAGAGATGTCGGCACCGAATAAGTCGTACGACCCTGTAGAGGTCGAGGCCTTGAAACCGGAAGAGATCGAGCGCATGCGGGACGAGGCGCTCGCCGCCTTCGCGGCCGCCGGCGACCTCGACGCGCTCCAGGAGGCCAAGGTCGCCCACACCGGCGGCGCCTCGCCGCTGGCCCTCGCCAACCGAGAGATCGGCGCGCTGCCCCCGCACGCCAAGGCCGAGGCCGGCAAGCGCGTGGGCCAGGCCCGCGGCGCCGTGAACAAGGCCCTCGCCGCCCGCCAGTGCGAGCTGGAGGCCGAGCGCGATACCCGGGTCCTGGTCGAGGAGGCGGTGGACGTCACCCTGCCGTACGACCGCGTACCGGCCGGCGCCCGCCACCCGCTGACCACGTTCATGGAGCGGGTCGCGGACGTCTTCGTGTCCATGGGATACGAGATCGCGGAAGGCCCCGAGGCCGAGGCGGAGTGGTTCAACTTCGACGCCCTGAACTTCACGCCCGACCACCCGGCCCGGCAGATGCAGGACACCTTCTTCGTCCAGGGCCCCCGGGGCACGGACGGCGACGAGTCCGGTGTCGTGCTGCGCACGCACACCTCGCCGGTGCAGGCCCGCGCCATGCTCGACCGTGAGCCGCCCGTCTACGTGGTGTGCCCCGGCCGGGTCTACCGCACGGACGAGCTGGACGCCACGCACACCCCGGTCTTCCACCAGATCGAGCTGCTGGCCGTCGACGAGGGCCTGACCATGGCCGACCTCAAGGGCACCCTGGACCACATGGTCCAGTCGCTCTTCGGCGCCGACATGAAGACCCGGCTGCGGCCGAACTACTTCCCCTTCACCGAGCCGTCCGCCGAGATGGACATGCTCTGCTACGTCTGCCGGGGCGCGTCCGTCGGCAACCCCGACCGGCCCTGCCGCACCTGCTCCAGCGAGGGCTGGATCGAGCTCGGCGGCTGCGGCATGGTCAACCCGCGTGTCCTCGTCGCGTGCGGCGTGGACCCGGAGAAGTACAGCGGATTCGCCTTCGGGTTCGGCATCGAGCGGATGCTGATGTTCCGCCACAACGTGGAAGACATGCGAGACATGGTCGAGGGTGACGTCCGGTTCACCCGGCCGTTCGGGATGGAGATCTGATGCGGGTCCCGCTTTCCTGGCTGCGGGAGTACGTCGACCTGCCGGCCACCGAGACCGGCCGCGACGTGCAGGCCAAACTCGTTTCCGCCGGCCTGGAGGTCGAGAGGGTCGAGCAGCTCGGCACCGGCCTCAAGGGCCCGCTCGTCGTCGGCCAGGTGCTGACCATCGAGGAACTGGAGGGCTTCAAGAAGCCCATCCGCTTCTGCACCGTCGACGTCGGCCGGGCCAACGGCACCGGTGAGCCCCAGGAGATCGTCTGCGGCGCCCGCAACTTCGCCGTCGGCGACAAGGTCGTCGTGGTCCTCCCCGGCGCCGTGCTGCCCGGCGACTTCGCGATCGCCGCGCGCAAGACGTACGGCAAGACCTCGCACGGCATGATCTGCTCGGGCGACGAGCTGGGCATGGGCGACGACGGCTCGCACGGCATCATCGTGCTGCCGCCGGAGTACGAGCCCGGCACCGACGCCATCGAGCTGCTCGAGCTCGTCGACGAGGTCCTCGACATCGCCGTCACGCCCGACCGCGGCTACTGCCTGTCGATGCGCGGCGTGGCCCGCGAGACCGCCATCGCGTACGGGCTGCCGCTGCGCGACCCGGCGCTGCTCGACGTGCCGGCGCCGAACGCGTTCGGGCACCCGGTGCGCGTCCTGGAGCCGCGGGGCTGCGACCGCTTCACCGCTCGCACGGTCACCGGCCTCGACCCCGAGGCGCGCTCCCCGATCTGGCTGCAGCGCCGCCTGCAGAAGGCCGGGATGCGTCCCATCTCGCTCGCCGTCGACATCACCAACTACGTGATGCTGGAACTCGGCCAGCCCCTGCACGCGTACGACCGCTCCCGCATCCAGGGCGCGATCGGCGTGCGCCGGGCCGAGCAGGGCGAGCGGCTCACCACCCTCGACGGCGTCAAGCGCACGCTCGACGCCGGGGACCTGGTGATCACCGACGACCGCGGGCCGATCGGCCTCGCGGGTGTCATGGGCGGCGCCGACACCGAGATCGACGACACCGAGGGCACCACCACCGAGGTCGTCGTCGAGGCCGCGCACTTCGACGCGATCTCCGTCGCCCGCACCGCCCGCCGGCACAAGCTGGCCTCCGAGGCGTCCAGGCGCTTCGAGCGCGGCGTCGACCCGGAGGCCGCCGCGGCCGCTGCGCAGCGCACCGTCGACCTGCTCGTCCTCCTCGCCGGCGGCACCGCCGACGCGGGTGTCACGCAGATCATCGCCCCGTCCGCGCCGCACACCATCACGATCCCGGCGGACCACCCGGACCGGGTCGCGGGCGTCGAGTACGGCCGCGAGACCGTCGTGCGCCGCCTCCAGGAGGTCGGCTGCGACGTCTACGGGCAGGACGAGCTGATCGTCACCGTGCCCTCCTGGCGTCCCGACCTCACGGACCCGAACGATCTCGCCGAAGAGGTCATCCGGCTCGAGGGCTACGAGAACCTGCCCTCCACCCTGCCCAAGCCCCCCGCGGGCCGCGGTCTCACCGACCGGCAGCGGATGCACCGCCGGTTCGGCCGCGCGCTGGCCGGCGCCGGATTCGTCGAGGCGCCGAACTACCCGTTCCTCGGCGAGCACGTCTTCGACCAGCTCGGACTGGACGCCGACGACCCCAAGCGCAAGGTCGTCAAGCTGGCCAACCCGCTCTCCGACGAGGAGCCGGCGCTCCGCACCACGCTGCTGCCGGGCCTGCTCGGCGCGCTGCGCCGCAACGACGGCCGGGGCAGCCACGACCTCGCGCTGTTCGAGACCGGTCTCGTCTTCCACCCGCGCGAGGAGCAGCGCGTCGCGGTGCGGCTGCCCGTCGACCGCCGCCCCACCGACGAGGAGATCGCGTCGCTGACCGCCGCGCTTCCCGTCCAGCCCCGGCACGCCGCCGTCGTCCTCGCGGGCGCCCGCGAGCAGGCCGGCTGGTGGGACAAGGGCCGGCCGGCCGACTGGGCCGACGCCGTCGAGGCGGCACGCACCCTGGCCCGGGAGGCGGGCACCGAACTCCTCGTCCGCACCGGCCAGTACGGGCCGTGGCACCCGGGCCGCTGCGCCGAGCTCGCCGTGGTGACCGACGGCGCCGAGCAGGTCGTCGGGTACGCCGGTGAGCTGCACCCGCGGGTCGTCAAGGCGCTGGGCCTGCCCGCGCGCACCTGCGCGGCGGAGGTGGACCTGGACGCGCTGGAGCAGGCGAGCGCGGGGCTCCCGAAGGGGCCGCACATCTCGTCGTTCCCGGTGGCCACCCAGGACGTCGCGCTGGTCGTCGAGAAGTTCGTCCCCCACGCGGACGTGGAGGCGGCGCTGCGTGAGGGCGCAGGTGAACTCCTCGAGTCCATCCGGCTGTTCGACGTCTACGAGAGCGAGCAGCTCGGCGAGGGAATGAAGTCCCTGGCCTACGCGCTGCGGTTCCGGGCCGCCGACCGCACCCTGACCGTCGACGAGGCCTCCGCGGCCCGTGACGCGGCCGTCGCCCTGGCGGCCCAGCGCACCGGGGCGGTGCTGCGCGGGGCGTGACCGTGCCGGGTCACCGCTGGTGACCCAGGTTGACGGGGAGTGAGGGGCGCGTCCGGATTGCCGGATGTGTCCCTCACTCGTTCGGGTGACAACTGCGGGCGATCTGGTCCGATCGGGGCATGCGGTCGAAAGAATCGGACCGGCCCCGGGGGTGTCGACGGACACCCCGGGCCATTCTGCGCAGTCAGGGCCTGATGGGGGGCCGTCGGCATGATCCGTATCAAGGCTGGGGCGGTCCGCAGGGTGTGGCCCCGGAGGCACTCCCGGCCGTCGGGGCGGACGGCTTTCCCGGCGCGGGGCCGCCGGGGCGAGCCGGGGACCCGGCTGACGCGCGCGGTCCGCCGGGCCGGGCCACGAGCGCGGCTGACGCGCGCGGTCCACCGGAGCGACCGGCCGCCCGCGCGCCGGACCGTCCGCCGTGCCCTGTCGATGGGGCTCCCCATGCTCTGGGGCGCCGGCGCCGTCACGTACAAGCTGAGCTGCCCGCTCGCCCAGCAGACCGGGCTCGGTGCCCGGATCGTCACCAGCGCCGTGTTCTTCGTCGTCGGCACGGGGCTCGTCGTGCACGTCCGGCGGACGCTGCTGCGCGAGCTCCGGCAGATCCGCAAGGTCGCCGGTGCCGCGCAGAGTGTCCTGCTGCGTCCGCCGCCCCCACGGATCGGCGGCCTCGACATCGCCGCGGCCCAGCTCTCCGCGGAGCGCGGCGCCGTCGTCGGAGGCGATCTGTACGAGGTGACAGCCACCGAGTACGGGGTACGGGCCGTGATCGGAGACGTCCGCGGCCACGGCCTCGGCGCCCTCACGACGGCCGCCGCGGTCCTCGGCAGCTTCCGCGAGGCCGCGCACGACGAGCCCGACCTCACCGGGGTGCTCACGCGGCTCGACCGTGCCCTGGCCCGGCATCTGCGGGAGCGGGCGAGAGCCGAGCATCCCTCGGCGGGTTCCGAGCCCGACAGCCCGGTCGCGGAGGAGTTCGTCACCGTACTGCTCCTGGAGATCCGCTGCGACGGCGAGCTGCGCGTCCTCAACTGCGGTCACCCCTGGCCCTATGTGCTGCGCGGCGACCCGGCCCCGGGCGGAGCGGCCGTCCGGGTCGAGCCGCTCTCGTGCGGCGAACCGCTGCCGCCGCTCGGCCCGTTCCCGCTCCCGGCCGATCTGACGCCGTCAGCCCACGGGCGGCTGCTGCCCGGTGACGCCCTCGTGCTGCACACCGACGGGGTCGAGGACGCGCGGGACGCCCGTGGCCGGTTCTTCTCGCTGTCCGCCGCGCTCGCCGAGTGCGTCCGTACGCGGCCCGTCTCTCCCCAGGCCGTGCTGGGTGCCGTCTTCGCCGGGCTGCGGCGCCACAGCGGCGGCCCGCCGACCGACGACGCGGCGCTGCTCGTACTCCACAACGCCCGTCAACCCGCCCCACGCCAGGGCGAGCCCGTGGGGCACCGCGCCCACCCCGTCGTGTGAGCTCGGCGCGCCGTCCGCCCCGCCGCGGAGTGTCGGGCAGGCGGCCGGGCGGACGGCGCGGAAGCGGGCCGCCGCACTGTACGAGGGGGAGCCGGCGGCCCGCCCGGCCTCTTGCGAGGCATTTCAGTCAAGCGGCCCGAAACGCTCCGCAACAGCGCGTGTACAGCGTGGATTCGGGCATTCCGATCACACCCCGTGTGAAGCCGGACGCACTACGCTGTCGGCACCGAGCCATCGGAGGGCCTCCATGCAGCCCAACACTCTGCTCGACGCGATTCTCGACGAGGCCGGGATCTCCCACGCGGGTCTCGCCGCTCACGTCAACCAGGCGGGCCGGGCGCGCGGCCTCGCGCTGCGGTACGAACACACGGCCGTGGCGCGGTGGTTGAAGGGGCAGCGCCCCCGCGGCCAGGTGCCCGACCTGATCTGCGAGGTGCTCGCGGGCCGGCTGCACCGGCCCGTCACGCTCGACGACATCGGTCTCGGCGTGCCCGGCGAGCCCTCCGTCCCGCACGCCACCTCGCTCTCCGGCTTCGTCGAACGGGCCACGGCCCTGTGGCGCTCCGACGAGCAGCAGCGGCCGCACATCCTCGGCGCCCCGGCCGTCACCGGTACGCCCGCCGTGATGCCCGTGTGGGAGTGGGAGAACCCGCCCGAGGACGTCGACGTCTCGCGCGGCGGGCGCCACCGGGTCAAGATGGCCGACATCGAGATGCTCCGCGCGGCTCGCGCCCACTACGAGCAGATGTACCGCAAGGCGGGCGGCGTCGCGACCCGCACCCGGATCGTCGGCTTCCTCAACTCCGAGACCGCGCCCCTGCTGCGCGGCAGCTACACCGACGAGACCGGCCGCCAACTGCACCGCGCCACCGGCGGATTGGTCGCCGTCGCGGGGATCTGCGCCTATGACTCCGACGCGCACGGACTCGCCCAGCGCTACTTCCACCAGGCGCTGCGCCTGGCAAAGGCCAGTGGCGACCGGGGACTTGGTGCCTACGTGATAGCACTGCTCGTCAACCAGTCGCTGTTCATGCGGGAGTACCGGCAGGCCGTCGCCTTCGCCGAGGCCGCGCTGCGTGCCGCTGGCCGGCACATCACCCCGGCGCTCGCCTCCGACCTCTATGCGATGCAGGCCAAGGCGTACGCGCATCTCGGCGACGGCAGCAGCGCGCTGTCCTGCATCCGGCGGGCCGAACTGGCGGCCGAGCGCATCCGGCGCGGTTACGAGCCCGACGAGACCGGCTATGTCCAACCGGGCCTGGTGAACGTACAGGTGGCGGAGGCGCTGCTCAGTCTCGGGGACCTGGTGGCCGCGGCCGAGCACGCCGCGGCGGCGGTGGACACCCCCGCGCACGACCGGGGGCGGGTGCACCGGCTCGCGATGCTCAGCCAGATCGAGCTGCGCCAGGGCAACGCCGACAAGGCGGTGGCGACCGCGGTCCAGATGGCCGAGCAGGCGCGGGGGATGGAGTCCCAGCGACTGCGCGACAGACTGCGGGCGGTACGCGAACACCTGGTGACCAGCGGTTGCGCCGGTACGGCCGAGGCCGCCGAACTCATCGACGGGGCCCTGCGCGTACCGCTGTAGAAGACCCGGACCACCCTGCCGCACGCCCGCGGGGAACCCGTGGGAGCACCTCATGCCGTGCCGGGGAGACGGGCTGACCGTCCCCGCGCGGAACACCGCGCCTGCCGCCGCGCCGTGAGCCAACTGCCGCGAGCCTGCTGCCGCGATGCTCCTGCTGCGATATTGCCATCTACTCGGCGGAAGGTGGCAGAACCGTGCAGTGGACGAAACAGAACGAACAAACTGTGTATGAAAACCGCTGGTTCAGCGTCAATCTCGCAGATGTCGAGTTGCCGGACGGCCGGCATCTCGATCACTTCCTGATAAGGCTGCGGCCCGTGGCCGTGGCTACCGTGGTGAACGAGGCCAACGAGGTACTGCTCCTGTGGCGGCACCGCTTCATCACCGACAGCTGGGGATGGGAGCTGGCGGCGGGCGTCGTCGAGGACGGCGAGGACATCGCCGTCGCGGCGGCCCGCGAACTGGAGGAGGAGACCGGCTGGCGGCCGGGACCCCTGCGCCGTCTGATGAGCGTCGAGCCCTGCAACGGGCTCACCGACGCCAGGCACCACATCTACTGGGCCGACGAAGGCACGTACATCGGGCACCCCGTGGACGACTTCGAATCGGACCGCCGGGAATGGGTTCCCTTGAAACTCGTCCCGGACATGGTCGCCCGCGGTGAGGTCCCGGCCGCCAACATGGCGGCCGCACTGCTTCTCCTGCACCACTTGAGGCTCGGGCAGGACGCCGTGCCCTGATCCCCCCGCGCGTCCTGTGGCCCTAGGGCCTGTCGTTTGGATCAGGCTGGCTGTGACCGACGGTTCGTCCTGACCGACCCGAGCGGGGTCTGGCGCGTGCAGCTGCAAGGCGGAGGAGGGAGTCGACGCGGAGCGTCGGCGACCGACGACAACGCCGCAGATGTGCGTGCCAGACCCCGCGACGCCGGCGTGATCCAAACGACAGGCCCTAGTGGCCGAGGGCCTGCCAGATCGCCACGACGAGGGCGCCCACGGCCGTGACGGCCGCGACCGCGGGCAGCGGCCAACGGGAGTGTTCGAGGGCGACGACCCGTGCGCTCAGGTCGTCGAGCTCCTTGGCGGTCTGTTCGGCACGGTGACTGAGCAGAGCCAGCCCTCCCTCGACGCGCGCGTGCGCCACGTCGAGGCGGCGCCGTAACTCTGCGAGTTCTCCTTGGACCACGGGATGCTCGGGGTCGACGGTCACGTGATCGCTCCTTTGCGTAGTCATCACATCCCTTTCCTGCGCACGGAAAGTCAACTCGCCTGGTGGGTGCGCGGGGAGCGTGTGCGAAGGGCATATGCGAGCCCGGCGCGCACACGGTGTGTGAATGGAGCGGGGCCGGGGGGGGGGAGGGGGGGGGGGACGGTTTCCGGCCCCCTGTTGCTTCAGGGGGGTTCCGGAGAGAAGGAGGGGGGGGGGGTGCGTCCCCCCTGGCCACACCCAAA
>NZ_JBWKDS010000054.1:15023-44234 GCF_056435845.1 Streptomyces sp. NPDC043867
TACCCCCCCCCCCCCCCCCCCCCCCCCCCCCCCCCCCCCCCCCCCCCCCCCCCCCCCCCCCCCCCCCCCCCCCCCCCCCCCCCCCCCCCCGGGCCCGTTTCCCGCCCGATCGTGACTGAGCGTGTCCGCAGACGCGAGTGAGGTGGGGTGATCGCGCCGCCGTGGCCGAGACCGGACGCAGGTGGCCGGATCGAGCGCCTTCGCCCGGTACCGGGGACGACCCGGGAACCGGACTCAGGAGTACGTGTAGAACCCGGAGCCCGTCTTCCGGCCGAGCCGGCCGGCGTCGACCATGCGCTGGAGCAGCGGGGGAGCGGCGTACAGCGGCTCCTTGTACTCCTCGTACATCGAGTACGCGACCGAGGCCACCGTGTCCAGGCCGATCAGGTCGGACAGCTTGAGCGGACCCATCGGGTGGGCGCAGCCCAGCTCCATGCCGTTGTCGATGTCCTCGCGGCTCGCGATGCCCGACTCGAACATCCGGATCGCCGACAGCAGGTAGGGGATGAGGAGCGCGTTGACCACGAAACCGGAGCGGTCCTGGGCGCGGATCGCGTGCTTGCCGAGGATCTTCTCGACGAGTACCTGCGCCCGGCTGAGGGTCCCCTCGGAGGTGGTCAGCGCCGGGATCAGCTCGACGAGCTGCTGCACGGGCGCCGGGTTGAAGAAGTGGATGCCGATGACCTGGTCGGGACGCGAGGTGGCGACGGCCAGTTTCACCAGCGGGATCGAGGAGGTGTTGGAGGCGAGGATCGCGTCCTGCCGGGTCACCACCTGGTCGAGGATCTGGAAGATCTCGGTCTTCACCTGCTCGTTCTCGACGACGGCCTCGATCACCAGGTCGCGGTCGGCGAACTCGCCGAGGTCGGTGGTGAAGGTGAGCCGGTCCTGGGTCGCCCGCAGCTCGTCCGCGGAGATCTTCCCGCGCTCGGCCGCCTTGGAGAGGGAGTTGAAAAGGCGGGTACGGCCAATCTCCAACGCCTCGCCGGTGGTCTCGGCGACCTTGACGTCAAGGCCGGCACGGGCGCACACCTCGGCGATGCCCGCCCCCATCTGGCCGCAGCCCACCACTCCGACGCGTTCGATGTCGGTCACATCGTCCCTTTCGCTGATCATCGTGCCCGCAGGTCCCCCGTTGTCCGGTGCCTGCTCCGATCGAGCACGTTACTCCGGAAGTGCCGGTGATCGATCGTCCGGGTCGGGCATGCTGGGCCGGGAGACGATCCGTGACCGGGCGGATCCGCAGCGTATGGGGGTGCACGGATGGGGCGGGTGTCACGTCGGGTGTTCGCGGTTGCCGCGCTGGCCACGCTGTCGGGTCTGCCGGCCGCGGGGGACGCGGCGGCCGTTCCCGGTGCGCGGGGCGCGGGCGCGCGGAGGCGGGCGGCGCGCGGGATGCGCGGCATGTGGCTGGCGACGGTCGCCAACCGCGACTGGCCCTCGCGGACCGGCCTCACCGCGGCCGAGCAGCGCGCCGAACTCCTGGCCCATCTCGACACGGCGGTCAGCCGCCGCCTCAATGCCGTGATCTTCCAAGTGCGCCCGACGGCCGACGCGTTGTGGCCCTCGCCGTACGAGCCCTGGTCGCAGTACCTCACCGGCGTCCAGGGCCGGGACCCCGGCTGGGATCCGCTCGGCACGGCGGTCACGGAGGCGCACGCCCGGGGGCTCGAACTGCACGCGTGGTTCAACCCGTACCGGATCGCCAACCACACCGATCCGACGCGGCTGATCGCCTCGCATCCCGCCCGGCTGCATCCCGACTGGGCCGTGCCGTACGGCGGGAAGCTGTACTACAACCCGGGTCTGCCCGAGGTGCGCGCGTTCGTGCAGGACGCGATGCTCGACGCGGTGCGCCGGTACGAGATCGACGCCGTGCACTGGGACGACTACTTCTACCCGTATCCGGTGACGGGCCAGGTCTTCGACGACGACGCGGCGTACGCGGCCCACGGCGCGGGTTTCCCGGACCGTGCCGCTTGGCGGCGGCACAACATCGACCTGCTGGTGCGGGAGACGGCGGCCCGCGTCCGGCGCGTGAGGCCCGGCACCCGGTTCGGGATCAGCCCCTTCGCCGTGTGGCGCAACGCGGCGACCGACCCGCTCGGTTCGGACACCCGGGCCGGTGTCCAGACGTACGACGATCTGTACGCGGACACCCGGACCTGGGTGCGCAGGCGCTGGATCGACTACATCTGCCCGCAGGTGTACTGGAACATCGGCTTCGCCGCCGCCGACTACGCGAAGCTGGTGCCGTGGTGGGCGGAGGTCGTCAGGGGCACCGGCGTACGGCTGTACGTGGGCGAGGCGCTGTACAAGGCCGGTGATCCGGCCCAGCCCGCGGCCTGGCAGGACCCGGCCGAGCTGTCCCGCCACCTCACCTTCGCCCGGGACCACCCTCAGGTGCGCGGCCACGTCTTCTTCTCGGCCAGGGAGGTGTCCGTGGACCGGATCGGGGCGATGGCACGGGTGGTCGCCGATCACTACGGACGGCCGGGACCGGCCCGGTAGCGGGCGCCCGTGCCGCTGAGGCCGCTGCCTCGACGGCGCCCGTGCCGTCGACGGCGCACCGGTGGCCGGCCGACGCCCGCCGGAGGTGACCGTCTCGCGGTTCGGCCCCCGGGTGGCGGGAGCCGGATCGGTCACGGTGGGAGGGTGCGGCTGCCCCGCGGTTCGGCCCCCGGGTGGCGGGAGCCGGATCCGTCACTGCGGAAAGTGCGGCTGGACCATGGTGTCCCTGTGGCGGATCTCGGAGTCCGGGCCCGGCGACATCACCGCCTCGTGCCCGTCCTGGAAGCGCACACGGTACGGGGGAGTGCCTTCCGCCCCCATGACCTCGGTGATCTCCGCGACCTTGTCGTGCTGGCCGACGATCCTGCCATGCGTCACCAGCTGGTCGCCCACGGTTGCACGCATCGTGAGGGCCTCCTCGTCACGTGCCGGATTTGGTCCGTGCGACAAGTCTACGGCCGACGGCTGCCGTTGACACGGTCCGTGGCCGGTGCTCAGCCCCGCGCCCGCTGGGTGAGCGCGATGCAGACCAGCACGGCCGCGGCTGTCAGGGGTGCGGCCGGGGTGAGCTGCTCCCCGAGGAGCAGCACCGACCACACCAGGGTGAGCAGGGGCTGTGCCAGCTGCAACTGGCTGGCCTTCGGGACGCCGATGGCCGCCATGCCCCGGTACCAGACCACCAGGCCGAGGAACTGCGAACCGGCCGCCACCCACAGCAGTCCGGTGACGCTGTGCGCCGAGAGCCGGATGGGCTCGTACGACAGCGCGACCAGCGCGCCCGGCACGGAGAGCGGCAGGCACAGCACCAGCGCCCACCCGATGACCTGCCATCCCGGCATGACCCGGGCCAGCCGGCCCCCCTCGGTGTAGCCGGCGGCGCAGACCAGCAGGGCGCCGAAGAGATACGCGTCCGCGCCGGTCAGCCTCCCGCCGCTCTGCTGCACGGTGAACGCGATCACCGCGGCCGCCCCGGCGAGCGCGGCGGCCCAGAAGGTCCGGGAGGGCCGGGCCCCGGTGCGCGCCGCGGAGAGCAGGGCGGTCGTCAGCGGCAGCAGACCGACCACGACGGCCGCGTGCGAGGTGGTGGCCGTCTCCAGCGCGAGGGTCGTCAGCAGGGGGAACCCGAGCACGACACCCGCGGCGACCACGGCGAGCCCGGTCCAGTGCCGCCGCCCGGGCAACGGCACGCGCAGCGCCAGCAGACAGCCGCCCGCGGCCAGCGCCGCGAGGACGCTGCGGACCGCCACGAGGGACCAGGGGCCGAAGCCCTCCAGGCCCCACGCGGTGGCGGGGAAGGTGAGCGAGAAGGCGGTGACGCCGAGGGCGGCCAGGAGGGTGCCCGTGCGAGCGTCGCCCCGCTGCCGCGCGTCGCCCCGGTGGTCCGAGCGGGCGCTGCCGGGCGCGTCCAACGGGCCGGTGTGCGAGCTGCCGGGGACGTCCAGCGGGCCGGTGTGCGAGCTGCCGGGGACGTCCAGCGGGCCGGTGTGCGAGCTGCCGGTGCTGACTGCTATCGCGGTCTGATCGGTAGCGCTATCCTTTGCTGTCATGCAAGAGCGTAGCAGCGTCGGTGAACTGGCAAATCAGCTGAGGCGGGAACTGAACCGCTACTCTCCCGGTGGAAAGCTGCCGTCGAGCCGGGCCCTGGTCGAGCGGTTCCGGGTCAGCCCCGTGACCGTGTCGCGGGCGCTCGCGCAGCTGGCCGCGGAAGGGCTGGTGGTGACGCGGCCGGGAGCCGGAGCCTTCCGGGCCGAGGCGCGTACCGCTCCCGTCGCGGCCGGGGACACCGCCTGGCAGACGGTGTCGCTGAGCGCGGACGCCGCCACCGAGCTGGTGCCCCGCACCGTGGACGCCTCCGGCGTGCTGGTGTCACTGGCCGCCCCGCCGCCCGGTGTGATCGAGTTCAACGGCGGCTACCTCCATCCCTCGTTGCAGCCCGAGCGGGCGATGGGCGCCGCCCTGTCCCGGGCGGGGAGGCGGCCCGGCGTCTGGGGGCGGCCGCCCGTCGAGGGCCTGCCGGAGCTGCGGGAGTGGTTCGCCCGGTACATCGGCGGGGCCGTCTCCGCGGCGGAGGTGCTGATCACCGCGGGTGGCCAGTCGGCGCTCACCACCGCGCTGCGCGCGCTCGCCCCGCCCGGTGCGCCGGTCCTCGTCGAATCGCCCACCTACCCGGGCATGCTGGCGATCGCCCGCGCCGCGGGGCTGCGTCCCGTGCCGGTGCCGGTGGACCCGGACGGGGTGCAACCCGCCCTGCTCGCCGACGCGTTCCGGGCGACGGGCGCCGGCGTCTTCGTCTGCCAGCCGCTGTTCCAGAACCCGACCGGAGCGGTTCTCGCGCCCGAGCGGCGGGGTGAGGTGCTGCGTATCGCCCGGGAGGCGGGAGCGTTCGTCGTCGAGGACGACTTCGTGCGGCGGCTCGCGCACGACGACGCCGGGCCGCTGCCCCGGCCGCTCGCCTCGGAGGACCCCGACGGAGTCGTCGTGCACGTGAACTCCCTGACCAAGGCCACCTCGCCGAGCTTCCGGGTGAGCGCGCTCGCCGCCCGCGGCCCGGTCCTCGAAAGGCTGCGCGCCATCCAGGTCGTCGACACCTTCTTCGTGCCGCGGCCCCTCCAGGAAGCGGCCCTGGAACTCGTCGGCTCGCCGGCCTGGCCGCGCCATCTGCGGTCCCTCTCGGCCGAGTTGAAGCACCGGCGCGATGCCATGACCTCGGCGCTCCGCCTCCACCTGCCCGAACTCGCCCTGCCGCACATCCCGTCCGGCGGCTACCAGCTCTGGGCGCGCCTGCCGGACGGCACGGACGAGGCCGCGCTCGTCGCGGGAGCCCTGCGGGCGGGCGTGGCCGTGACGCCCGGCCGCCCCTACTTCAGCGCCGAACCGCCCGCCGGACACCTCCGGTTGAGCTTCGCGGCCGTCGCGGGCCCGGGAGAGATCACCGAGGGCGTACGGCGACTGCGCGCGGCGTGCGACGAGGTGCTCCGGGGGACCGGGGATCGCTGAGGCGGACCGGGACGCCGCTTCCGGCCCGCGCCCTCGGGGTGATCCCGTCAATACCCTCAGTTACACCTCTTGACCTGCGAAGTTTCGCGCTCCACCATCGCCGCATGCCTCTTCGGGTCACCTTCGTCGCTGCCGCGCGCAGCTCCGCGCTGCTCGCGGAGCGTTTCGAGGACGACCGGCCGCTGGACCAGGCGGGCTGGGACGAAGCGCAGCGTGCCGCACGCGCACTCGTGCCGCCGGCGGCCGCCGAGTCGCGCTACTGCTCGCCGACCCCGCGCAGCAGGGCGACCGGCGACGCGCTCGGCTATGCGCCGCTCGTCCAGGTCGCGCTGCGCGACTGCGACATGGGGCGCTGGCGCGGCTTCACGCTCGGCGAGGCGATGGCCCGCGAACCCGAGGCCGTCGACTTCTGGCTCGCCGACCCGCACTCGGCCCCGCACGGCGGGGAGTCGCTGGTGTCCTTCGTCTCCCGGGTGGGCGACTGGCTCGACACCCGGCCCGTCGGCGACGGCGGCCGGATCGTCGCCGTCGTCGAACCCTCCGTCGTCCGGGCCGCCCTCGTCCATGCCCTGAAGGCCCAGTCGTCCGCTTACTGGAACATCGACGTCCGACCCCTGTCGACGGTCACCGTCACCGGGCAGAAGGGGCGCTGGAACCTGCGCCTGGAATCCGGGCTCGAGCGCGTCTAGAAGCCGTCCGTCTCCGGCAGGCGGACGTAGTCGCTGGTCAGGACCAGGTCCTTCGCCGGGCCGCCCACCCGCCACACGGTCCGCCAGCGGTCCGGGTCGTGGACCGTGAACTCGCCCCGGTAGAGGTCCGCCGCGCACGGATGGCCGGCGACATGGCGGCCCGTGGACAGGTCGAGGTCGTGGAAGAAGCGGCCGTCGGCGAACCGTACGGCCGCGGTACCCGCGCGGTCCCCGGGCCGGAACCACAGCGTCCGCTCGGCGGGACGGGGAGTGCCCTGCCAGACGAAGGTGCCGGACTCGTGGTGCAGGAGGCCGTCGCTGCCGTCCTCGGGCGGTGAGAAGACCGTCGTGCCGGTGAACCGCCCCTCGGTGCCGGCCGCGAGGTCCGCCACCCGGCGCTCCACCCGCCAGCTCCCGGCCAGGTAACCCAGCACGTCGGTCACCGGCCTGAACTCGCCCATCCCGCCCTGCTCTCCGTCACATCCGACCCGGCACACGCCTGTGCACATCGGATGCTGCGCAACCCATTGACGCGCTTCGGCCACCTCCCTATCTTGCCGTTCGAAGTATTGATCAACGTCCGAGATTTCGAACAACTTCAGACTACAGAGCCGCGGAGTATTCATGTCACCCACCCGCACCCGCTGGAGACTCGGTCTCACGGCCGCCGCGCTTCTGGTGGCCCCGGCCATCGTGCCCGGCCCCGCGAACGCCGCCGACATCACCGACTACTCGATCACCGTCGACCCGAAGCGCTCGGGAGCGAGAATCGACGACACGATGTACGGCGTCTTCTTCGAGGACATCAACCGCGCCGCGGACGGCGGGCTGTACGCCGAACTCGTCCAGAACCGCTCCTTCGAGTACAGCACCGCGGACAACGCGTCCTACACCCCGCTCACCTCCTGGGACACCAGCGGCACCGCCCGGGTGGTGAACGACGACGGACGCCTCAACCCCCGCAACCGCAGCTATCTCACCCTGGGCGGCGACTCCTCGGTCACCAACTCCGGCTACAACACCGGGATCAGGGTCGAACGCGGCAAGGTCTACGACTTCTCGGTCCGGGCCCGCGCCGACGCGGCCACGTCCCTCACCCTGACGCTGCACGACGCCGACGGCACGCTCGCCCGGGCCCGCCGGGTCGGCGTGCGCGGCGGATGGGCGGAGTACACGGCGAAGTTCACCGCGAGCCGTACCAGCAGCACCGGCCGCCTCACCGTGACCGCCGGCCGTCCCGCGGCGCTCGACATGATCTCGCTGATGCCGCGGGACACCTACAAGGGCCATGGTCTGCGCAGGGACCTCGCCGAGAAGATCGCCGCCCTCCGTCCTGGCTTCGTACGCTTCCCGGGCGGCTGTCTGGTCAACACCGGCAGCATGGAAGGATACGACGAGGCCTCGGGCTACGAGCGCCGCCGCTCCTACCAGTGGAAGGACACCGTCGGCCCCGTCGAGCAGCGCGCGACGAACTCCAACTTCTGGGGCTACAACCAGAGTTACGGTCTCGGATACTACGAGTACTTCCAGTTCTCCGAGGATGTCGGCGCGATGCCGCTGCCCGTCGTGCCGGCGCTGGTCACCGGCTGCGGCGAGAACCGGGCCACGGACGACGACGCCCTCCTCGCACGGCACATCCAGGACACCCTCGACCTGATCGAGTTCGCGAACGGGCCCGTCACCAGCGAATGGGGCGCGAAGCGGGCGGCGATGGGCCACCCCCGGCCCTTCCACCTCACCCACCTCGAAGTGGGCAACGAGGAGAACCTGCCCACCGAGTTCCTCGCCCGCTTCGAGAAGTTCCGCGCGGCCGTCGCGGCCGAGTACCCGGACATCACCGTGATCTCCAACTCCGGTCCCGACGACAGCGGTTCGGTCTTCGACGCGGCCTGGAAGCTCAACAAGGACGCGGACGTCGACATGGTCGACGAGCACTACTACAACAGCCCGCGGTGGTTCCTGCAGAACAACGACCGCTACGACTCCTACGACCGCGGGGGCCCCAAGGTCTTCCTCGGCGAGTACGCCTCGGGCGGCAACACGTTCAGGAACGCCCTCGCCGAAGCCGCCTACATGACCGGCCTGGAACGCAACGCGGACGTCGTGAAGCTGGCCTCGTACGCCCCGCTGCTCGCCAACGAGGACTACGTCCAGTGGCGGCCCGACATGATCTGGTTCAACAACCACGCCTCCTGGGGGTCGGCCGACTACGAGGTGCAGAAGCTCTTCATGCGCAATGCCGGCGACCGCGTGGTGCCCTCCACGGCGAGCGGCACACCGGACGTGAGCGGGCCCCTCTCCGGCGCGGTGGGCCTGTCGACGTGGGCGACCACGGCCGCGTACGACGATGTCCGCGTCACCGGCGCGGACGGCACCACCCTGCTCGACGACGACTTCAGCGGTGACGCCGCACGGTGGACCCACACGGGCGCCGGCAGCTGGAGCGTCCAGGACGGTCGGTACGTGCAGACCGACGAGGCCGCCACCGACACCATGGTCTCGGCGGGCGACCCCGCCTGGCACGACTACGACCTGCATGTGAAGGCCACCAAGAAGTCCGGCAAGGAGGGCTTCCTCGTCGCCTTCGGCGTCAAGGACACCGGCAACTACTACTGGTGGAACCTCGGCGGCTGGAACAACACCACGTCGGCCGTGGAACAGGCCGTCGACGGCGGCAAGTCGACCCTGCTCTCCAAGCCCGGCTCGATCGGGACGGGCCGCGCCTACGACGTCGACATCAAGGTACGGGGGCGGCAGGTCACCCTCTACCTCGACGGCGAGAAGTGGGGGACCTTCACCGACGACAAGCCGGCCGAGCCGTTCCGGCAGGTCGTCACACGCGACGCCGGGAGCGGTGACCTGATCGTCAAGGTCGTCAACGCCCAGTCGGCGGAAGCCCGTACGGCCGTCGACCTCGGCGGCGCGAAGGTCGCCTCCAGGGCGAGGGTCACCACGCTGGCCGCCTCGCCCGACGCGGTGAACAGCGAGACCGGGACCGCCGTCGCGCCCGTCACGTCCACCTTCGAGGGGGTCGCCGACAGGTTCACGTACACCTTTCCGGCGAACTCCGTGACCTTCCTGAGGATCAGGACGCGGTAGGCGCCGGGGGCGCAGACGCCCCTGCCGGACGACGGGTCACCGGCCCGTGGTTGGTCCGGCAGGGGCCGACCGGGACCCCCGGACTCCCGAAGCCCCGGTCCCCCCGGGGCCGCCCGGCGCGTCAGCTCACCCGCTCGGCGAGGAAGGTCTCCCAGGTGAGCTTGCCGACGTCGTTGCCCCCGAGGGCGAGGTTCTCGCCGGCGCGGTAGGCCCTGCCGGCCTTTCCCGGCATCCGCATCGGCAGCAGCGGACGGCGCTTGCCGCGCGCTTCCAGGTAGTCGCGCAGCAGGTCGCCCAGCGGGTACACCGTCGGGCCCGCGAGCGGAGCCACCAGGCCGGCGGGCTGTCCGAGGGCCAGCTCGACCAGCCGGGCGGCCACCTCGCGCGAGTCCACGGGCTGGAACCGCAGGCCGCCCGGGACGGGGACGACCGGCATCTTCGCCATCTTCTCCGCCATCGTCAGGACGAGGTCGTGGAACTGGGCGGCCCGCAGCATCGTCCACGGAATCCCCGAGTCGGTGATCGCGCGCTCGGCGGCCAGCTGCGTCCTGAACCAACCCAGCGGCATCGTGTCGGCTCCGATGACCGAGATGTGCACGAGGTGCTTCACACCGGCGCGCTGCGCGGCCCGCACCAGGTTCCGCGCCACCGTGTCGTCGCCCTTGTTGCCGCCCGCCAGGTGCACCACCGTCTCCACCCCGGCGAGCGCCGGCTCGACGCCCTCGCCCTTGAGCAGGTCGACCGCGACGTACTCGACACCGTCACCGGACGTGCCTCCGCTGCGGTTCAGCACCCGCACCTCGCGGCCCGCCGCCCGCAGCAGCGGGACGACGTGGCGGCCCAGGGTGCCCGTGCCGCCGGTGACCAGGATCGGGGAGGTCTTCATGGCAACTCCTGAAGTGTTCGGTCCGGGAGCCGTACTCCCGGGACGCTCGGCTGCGTTGAGTGGATCTACTGTTCTGACACCCGGCGACGAAGGAATGTGACACGGTGGACGAACACGAAGCGCTGACGGCGCGTTTCGAGGAACAGCGGCCCCACCTTCGGGCGGTGGCGTACCGCATACTCGGCTCGCTCGGCGAGGCCGACGACGCGCTTCAGGAGGCCTGGCTGCGGGCCGGCCGTGCCGACGTCGGCGGCGTCGAGAATTTCGGCGGCTGGCTGACCACGGTGGTGGCCCGGGTGTGCCTGAACATGCTGCGTGCGCGTGAGCACCGCCGCGAGGACCCCCTCGACGGACAGTTCCCGCCCGACGGACAGGTGTCGCACCCGGTCGTCCAGCCGGAGTCCGGGGACGATCCCGTACGGGAGGCGGAGCTGGCCGACTCGGTCGGTCTCGCGATGCTGGTGGTGCTCGACACGCTGGCGCCCGCCGAGCGGCTCGCCTTCGTGCTGCACGACATGTTCTCCGTGCCGTTCGACGAGATCGCCCCGCTGATCGAGCGTTCCCCGGCCGCGACGCGACAGCTCGCGAGCCGCGCGCGCCGCCGGGTGAAGGGCGGCAGCCCGCAGCCGGCCGCCGATCTCGCCCGCCGGCGCGCGGCGGTCGACGCCTTCCTCGCCGCCACGCGCGGCGGGGACTTCGACGCGCTGGTCGCCCTGCTCCACCCCGATGTCGTGCTCCGGGCCGACAAGGCCGTCGTCCCCAGCCCGGAACCCGTCCTCGTCACCGGCGCACGTGTGGTGGCCCGGGGAGCCATGGCCGCCATGGACCGCGCCATGGCCACCGAAGTGGCCCTGGTCGACGGACGCGTGGGTCTCGTCATGGCACCGCTCGGCCGCCTCCGCCTGGTGCTCGCCTTCACGGTCGCGGACGGCGGGATCACCGAGATCGAGGTGATCGCGGAGCCGGCCCGCCTACGCCGGGTGGAGCTCGCCGTCCTCGACGCCTGACCATCACCGGCTCGGCCTGCCTACCCGCGGTGGCTTGGCCTGCCGGCCACCACCGGCTTGGCCTGCCGAACCCCACCGGCTCGGCCTGCCTACCCGCGGCGGCTCGGCCTGCCTACCCGCGGCGGCTCGGCCTGCCTACCCGCGGTGGCCTGGCCTGCCTACCCGCGGTGGCCTGGCCTGCCGGCCACCACCGGCTTGGCCTGTTGGCCACCACCGGCTCGGTCTGCCGCCCCCGGCTTGGCCCGCCGACCCCCGGCTTGGCCTGCCGCCCCCCACCGGCTCGGCCTGAAACGTCTTCGCCCGGGACGGCGGCCCGGACGCGGCCCGGCCCGGCGTACTCGACACGGCGCACCGACTCTTCCCCACGCTGCCGGTGGTCGGCTACGAACACGGTGAGGACCTGGCGGCCGCGATCCGTCACGGGTTCGAGCCGGCCGGCCCGCTGCGGGTCCGGCTGCGCGGATGACCCGGCTCCGGGCGCCCGCCGTGCCCGGCCGGCCCGCACGCCGGGGCCGCCCCGTCGTGTGCCGTGCCGCGCGGCCCTGTTTGACCTTGACACGGTGACAAGGTCTTCACTGTCTGCCGAGGAGGTGGTCTCGATGACGATCACCAGGCAGGACACGGACGTGCCGCGAGCACTCCAGGGGCTGGAGGACGGCCGTTCGTCCGTGCGGCTGCGGGCCGCGCTGGCTGCGGGCTCGGCCCCTGACCCGCGCTACGTCGACAAGCTCGTCGAACGATGCGCGGTCGAGCCCGACTTCTTCGTCCGCGACATGCTGACATGGGCGCTCACCCGCCACCCGGACTCCCTGACGCTGCCCCCGCTGGTCCGCGAGGTCCGCTCGGAGTGTGCGCGGGCGCGGAGCCAGGCGCTGCACACGCTGTCCAAGATCGGGAACCGGCGGGCGTGGCCGGCGATCACGCGGACGCTGCTGTCCGACCCCGACGACGAGGTGGCGCGCAGCGCCTGGCGAACCGCGGTCGTGCTCGTGCCGTACGGCGAGGAGTCCGCGCTGGCCGCGCTGCTCGCGACGCAGCTGGGGCGCGGTGTCATGGAGACCCGGCGGAGTCTCAGCCGGGCACTGGTCGCGCTGGGCGAAGCGGCCGCGCCCGCACTGCGTACGGCGGCGACGGCGCCGGACCCGCACGTGCGCGCGCACGCGCTGGCCACGCAACGGCTGCTGGCCGACCCGGACGCCGACTTCGGGTTCGCGGCCGAGGAGGCGAAGCGTGTCGTGGCTCTCGGCGGGTTTGGTGAGGAGGGACCGTAGAACGTGTTGATCGGTGAGGTGGCGCGAAGGTCCGGGGTCAGTGCCCGCATGCTCCGGCACTACGAGTCGCTCGGGCTGGTGCGGCCCTCCGGCCGGACGGGCTCGGGTTATCGGGAGTACTCCGGGGAGGACATCCGGCGGATCTTCCACATCGAGAGCCTGCGGTCGCTGGGGCTGTCGCTGCGCGAGATCGGGCGCGCTCTCGAGGATCCCGGCTTCACGCCCTCGGCGCTCGTCGGCGACCTCGTCCGCCGGACCCACGAACGCATCGCCGCCGAGACCGAGTTGCTCACGCGGCTGCGCCGGATCGATGCCGCGGACCCCACGGGCTGGAAGGACGTCCTCCAAGTCGTCGCGCTCCTCCAGGCACTGGACTCGAAGAGCGCCAACGCGCGCCAGCGCGCGGCCCTTTCCTCGGTCCACCTGGTGCCGGTGCCGGTGGAGGCCCTGGTCGAGGCGGTCCTGGGCGAGGCGGAGCCGAACGTCGCCGGAACCCTTCGATGGGCGCTGGCGCGATCGGGCGACAACGGCCCGGCACTGCTGGCGGAGGGCCTCGGCTCACCGCTCGCCGCGGTGCGGGAACGCGCCGTCCGGGCGCTCTCCGAGATGCCCGGCGAGGAGGCCACGGCGCGGCTGTGGCAGGCCCTCGCGAGCCCCGACGCCGTGGTCCGCGGACATGCGGCGCTGGCACTCGGGACACGCGGAGCGGCCGACGCGGTCCCGACCCTCGTCGACATGATCGTGGAGGGAAGGAACGACACCGACGCGGCCGACGCGCTGAGCGTGCTGGCCCGCGACACCGCCACGGCGGACCGGATCGCGACCGGGCTCCTCGACCGTCTCGCCGACGGCGCCACGCAGGCGCCCGCACGCGGACGGCTGACCCAGGCGCTGGCCGCCGTACCGGGGACGAAGGCGGCAGAGGCCCTCACGGCGCTGTCGCACGACGAGGACCGCGCCGTCGCGCTGACGGCGGTGTACCTTCTCCGGCTGCGCGACGCGGGGTGACGCGGGGTGACGCGAGCGCCACCCCGACGGACCGGAACTCCGGCGCGCCGCGCGGGGGCCCCGATCGGCGTTCGTGCCCGGCTACTTGCCGGCGTCCTCGGCGAGGGTGTGGGCGACGAGGGCGTTGGCGTGCCCGTGGCCCAGGCCGTGTTCGGACTTGAGCCAGCCGACGAGGTCCATGTGCCCGGTGAGCGGGGAGGTGCGGATGAGTTCCTTCCACTCGGCGATCGGGTGGCCGTACTTCTTCTCGATGGAGGGGAAGTAGCCGGCGGGACCCTTCACTGCGGCGGTCATGGTGTCCTCGTTTTCTGATCGGGCGGTCTGCGGGCTGTCGATGTGTTGTCGTTCATACGACCGGCGGAGATCGGTAGAGTCATCGCCCGGAGCGATGTGCGCTGCGTCACATCCGCCCGGCCGCCCTCGCGGACCCCGAGCGGATTGCATAAACGTGCAACGAAACGTATAGTCATGCCATCCAGGAGGAGGGTTTCATGGCGGTACGTGCGGCGGTGGCGGGAGCGAGCGGATACGCGGGCGGGGAACTGCTGCGTCTGCTCCTGGTCCACCCCGAGATCGAGATCGGCGCTCTGACCGGCAACTCCAACGCCGGCCAGCGCCTCGGCGCGCTGCAGCCCCATCTGCTGCCCCTCGCCGACCGGGTGCTCGAGGAGACGACCCCCGACGTCCTCGACGGCCACGACGTCGTGTTCCTCGCGCTGCCCCACGGGCAGTCCGCCGCCGTCGCCGAGCGGCTCGGCCCCGATGTCCTCGTCGTGGACATGGGCGCCGACTTCCGGCTCCGGGACGCGGCCGACTGGGAGCGCTTCTACGGCTCCCCGCACGCCGGGACCTGGCCCTACGGCCTCCCCGAACTGCCGGGTGCCCGCGCCGCGCTGGAGGGGTCCAAGCGTGTCGCGGTGCCCGGCTGCTATCCGACGGCCGTCTCGCTGGCCCTGTTCCCCGCCTACGTGGCCGGGCTCGCCGAGACCGAGGCCGTGATCGTCGCCGCCTCGGGCACCTCCGGCGCGGGCAAGGCACCCAAGACGCACCTGCTGGGCAGCGAGGTCATGGGCTCGATGACCCCGTACGGCGTCGGCGGCGGTCACCGGCACACCCCCGAGATGATCCAGAACCTGAGCGCCGCCGCCGGGGCGCCGGTGTCCGTCTCGTTCACGCCGACCCTCGCGCCCATGCCCCGCGGCATCCTCGCCACGTGCAGCGCGAAGGCCCTGCCCGGCGTCACCGCCGAGTCCGTACGGGCCGCGTACGAGAAGGCGTTCGCGGACGAGCCGTTCGTGCACCTGCTGCCCGAGGGGCAGTGGCCCGCCACGGGGTCCGTGCACGGTTCCAACGCCGTTCAGATCCAGGTCGCGTACGACGCCGCCGCGCACCGGATCATCGTGATCAGCGCCATCGACAACCTCACCAAGGGCACCGCGGGCGGTGCCGTGCAGAGCATGAACCTCGCCCTCGGGTTTCCCGAGGACGCGGGTCTTTCCACGATCGGAGTGGCACCGTGAGCCGGGGGCGCCTCCGGGCGGCCGCCGGGGGAGCGCGCGTGGCCACCGGGTCGAAGACGAGTACGGAATCCGCGCCTTTGCGCCGCACGGGCGGAGAAGCGAACGAGGAGATGCAGTGAGCGTCACGGCAGCACAAGGGTTCACGGCGTCGGGCATCGCCGCCGGGATCAAGGAGAACGGCAACCCGGACCTGGCCCTCGTGGTCAACAACGGGCCCCGCCTGGCCGCCGCCGGCGTCTTCACCTCCAACCGCGTGAAGGCCGCCCCGGTACTGTGGACCGAGCAGGTCCTCAAGGGCGGTCTCGTCTCCGCGGTCGTCCTCAACTCCGGTGGCGCCAACGCCTGTACGGGCCCCCGGGGCTTCCAGGACACGCACGCCACCGCCGAGAAGGTCGCCGAGACGCTCGACGTGAACGCGGGCGAGGTCGCCGTGGCCTCGACCGGCCTCATCGGCGTGCTGCTCCCGATGGACAAGCTCCTCCCCGGAGTCGAGCAGGCCGCCGCCCGGCTCTCCGCGCACGGCGGCGAGAAGGCCGCCATCGCCATCAAGACCACCGACACCGTCCACAAGACCTCGGTCCGCCAGGGCGACGGCTGGACCGTCGGCGGCATGGCCAAGGGCGCCGGCATGCTCGCCCCCGGCCTCGCCACCATGCTCGTCGTCCTGACGACGGACGCGGACGTGGACGGCGAGACCCTGGACAGGGCGCTCCGCGCGGCCACGAGGGTCACCTTCGACCGTGTCGACTCCGACGGCTGCATGTCCACCAACGACACCGTGCTGCTCCTCGCCTCCGGCGCCTCCCAGGTCACCCCCGGCTACGAGGAGTTCGCGGAGGCCGTACGGGCGGTCTGCGACGACCTGGGCCAGCAGCTCATCCGGGACGCCGAGGGCGCCAGCAAGGACATCAGGGTCGAGGTCGTGAACGCGGCGAGCGAGGACGACGCCGTCGAGGTGGGCCGCTCCATCGCCCGCAACAACCTCCTCAAGTGCGCCATCCACGGCGAGGACCCCAACTGGGGCCGCGTCCTGTCCGCCATCGGCACCACCGCCGCCGCCTTCGAGCCGGACCGGCTGAACGTCGCCATCAACGGCGTCTGGGTCTGCAAGAACGGCGGCGTGGGCGAGGACCGCGAACTGGTCGACATGCGCTACCGCGAGGTCCACGTCGTCGCCGACCTCGCCGCGGGCGACGCGACCGCCACGATCTGGACCAACGACCTCACCGCAGACTACGTCCACGAGAACAGCGCGTACTCGTCATGAGCACAACTCGTAAGCACACGGCGCTCCCCAAAGCGCAGATCCTCATCGAGGCGCTGCCCTGGCTGACCCGGCACCACGGCAAAACCGTCGTCATCAAGTTCGGCGGCAACGCCATGGTCGACGAGGAGCTGAAGGCCGCCTTCGCGCAGGACGTGGTCTTCCTGCGGCACGCCGGCCTCAAGCCCGTCGTCGTGCACGGCGGCGGACCGCAGATCAGCGCCGCCCTCGACCGGCACGGCATCGTCAGCGAGTTCAAGGCGGGCCTGCGCGTCACCACCGAGGACGCCATGGACGTCGTACGGATGGTGCTGGCCGGGCAGGTGCAGCGCGAACTGGTCGGACTGCTCAACCAGCACGGGCCGTTCGCCGTCGGCATGACCGGCGAGGACGCCCACACCATCACCGCCACCAGGCACCAGCCGCTCATCGACGGCGAGTCCGTCGACATCGGCCGGGTCGGCGAGATCACCGAGATCGACACGGGCGCGATCGAGGCACTGCTCGCCGACGGCCGGATCCCGGTCGTCTCATCGATCGCCCGCTCCGAGGACGACGGACATGTCTACAACGTCAATGCTGATACGGCGGCTGCGGCACTCGCTGCGGCTCTTGGTGCCGAAACCCTGATGGTCCTCACCGACGTCGAGGGCCTCTACGAGGACTGGCCGAACTCCGACGAGGTGATCAGCCGGCTCACCGCGAGCCAGCTGGAGAAGCTCCTCCCGGAGCTGGCCAGCGGCATGGTGCCGAAGATGGAAGGCTGTCTGCACGCCGTCCGCAACGGCGTCAACACGGCCCGCGTCATCGACGGCCGGGTCCAGCACTCGATCCTGCTGGAGATCTTCACCGACGAGGGGATCGGCACGATGGTCGTGCCGGACGACGAAGAGGGGGATGCCGCATGACCGCCAACCAGGACCTGACGCAGCGGTGGCAGGGCGCGCTCATGGACAACTACGGCACCCCGCGGCTGCCGCTCGTGCGCGGCGCGGGCACCCGGCTGTGGGACGCCGACGGCACCGAGTACCTCGACTTCGTCGGCGGGATCGCGGTCAACGCGCTCGGCCACGCGCACCCGGCCGTCGTCGAGGCCGTGAGCACCCAGATCGCCGCCCTCGGCCACGTCTCCAACCTCTTCGTCGCCGAGCCGCCCGTCGCGCTCGCCGAGCGGCTGCTGCAGTCCTTCGGGCGGGACGGCCGCGTCTACTTCTGCAACTCGGGCGCCGAGGCCAACGAGGGCGCCTTCAAGATCGGCCGGCTGACCGGGCGTTCCCACATGGTCGCCACGCACGGCGGCTTCCACGGCCGGACCATGGGCGCGCTCGCCCTCACCGGCCAGCCCGGCAAGCGCGAGCCGTTCCTGCCGCTGCCCGGCGACGTCACGCACGTCCCGTACGGCGACGCGCAGGCCCTCGCCGAGGCCGTCACCGAGGACACCGCGCTGGTGATCATCGAGCCGATCCAGGGGGAGAACGGCGTCGTCGTGCCGCCCCCGGGCTATCTGAAGGCCGCCCGCGCCATCACCGCCGCCACCGGCAGCCTGCTGGTCCTGGACGAGGTGCAGACCGGGATCGGGCGTACCGGCTCCTGGTTCGCCTACCAGGCGCACGAGGGGGTCCTGCCGGACGTCGTCACCCTCGCGAAGGGACTGGGCGGCGGGCTCCCGCTCGGCGCGACCGTCGCCTTCGGCCGCGCCGCCGAGCTGCTGAAGCCGGGCCACCACGGCACGACCTTCGGCGGCAACCCCGTCGTGTGCGCGGCGGGACTCGCCGTGCTCGACACGATCGAGTCCGAGGGACTGCTGGAGAACGTGAAGCGCGCGGGCGAGAAGCTGCGCGACGGAATCGAGGCACTCGGTCACCCCTTGATCGACCACGTCCGGGGTGCGGGCCTGCTGCTGGGTATCGTGCTCACCGAGCCGCTCGCCGCCCGGGTGCAGCAGGCGGCTCAGGACGCCGGCCTCCTGGTGAACGCGCCCGCCCCCGACGTCGTACGGCTGATGCCTCCGCTGAACCTCGGCGACGACGAAGTGGACGCGTTCCTCCGGGCCCTGCCCGGTGTCCTCGACGCAGTCGACGGGGACGGACGATCCGGAGAATGAGACGACGATGAGTCAGGCGCAGGAGCACGAGCACGCAGGGCCTGCCGTGCCGCAGACCCGCACCGCACGCCACCGCCGGATCGTGGACATCCTCAACCGGCAACCGGTGCGCTCCCAGAGCCAGTTGGCGAAGCTTCTCGCGGACGACGGGCTGACCGTCACCCAGGCGACGCTCTCCCGGGACCTGGACGAGCTGAACGCGGTGAAGATCCGCAACAACGACGGCGACCTCATCTACGCGGTACCGAGCGAGGGCGGTTTCCGCACCCCGCGCGCGCCGCTCGGCGAGTCGGCGAAGGAGGAGCGGATGCGGCGGCTCTCCGCCGAGCTGCTGATCTCCGCGGAGGCGTCCGCGAACCTCGTGGTCCTGCGGACGCCGCCGGGCGCCGCGCAGTTCCTCGCCTCGGCCATCGACCAGGCCGAGCTGCACGACATCCTCGGCACCATCGCGGGCGACGACACGCTGATGCTGATCAGCCGTGATCCCACGGGGGGCCAGGCGCTAGCCGACCACCTGCTGCGGCTGGCCCAGAACGACCACTGAGGCGTACGGGGGTGGCGGGGCCCGCGGTCGCGGGAGCCCTCCGCCTCCTCGGTCCGTCCGGCCCGGCCGAGGAGCTTTGCCTCAGCCCAGCAGCCGGGCGAGACCGCCGGTGCACCGGACCTCGTCGCCCGCCGTGATCAGCAGCGCCTCCACGCCGGGCAGCGACTCCAGCCACGCCGGCGCCTGCCGCGAGCCCATCGCGAAGGCCGCCGTCGCCCAGGCGTCCGCCCAGGTCAGCCGCGGCCCCACCACCGTCACGGCCAGCAGGTCGGTGACCGCGGGCCTGCCGGTGCGCGGATCCACGATGTGGGCGCCGCGCTCGGCCGTGCCCGAGGTGGCCACCGCCAGCTCGTCCGCACCGGCGGCGGAGACCACCGCCGCCAGCGAACCGGGACGCAGGGGATCGGACACGCCGACCCGCCACGGGCGCGCCGGGCCTGGGGTGCCGCACAGCTGGACGTCGCCGCCGCCGTTCACGCTCACTCCGCTCGCCCCCGCCGCGGCGATGTGCCGGGCCGCGCGCTCGCCCGCCCAGCCCTTCACGATCCCGGTCGGGTCGAGCCGTCCCTGGTACGTCGTGCTGAACCAGCCCTCGCTCAGCCGCTCCGCCTCGGCGCCCAGCGCGAGCACCTCGGCGACCTGCGGATCGCACTCCCCGACGCTCAGCTCGCCGCGGGCCAGCCGCATGACCTGGCTGTCCCCGCGGTAGGTGCTGAACACCTCGTCCACATGGTGGAGTTGGACGACCGCCTCGTCGAGCGCGGCCTGCACGGCAGCGGGTTCCCCGCCCCGCACGTCGAAGGAGAAGACCGTGCCCATGACCTCCTCCGCATGCCGCAGGACGGCCGCAGCCGCGGGCTCAGCCACCGGCCTCGTCCAGGGCGGCCTGGAGGGACTCCTTGTATCCGGCGCTGGTGTAGGTGGCTCCGGAGACGGTGTCGATGTCGGCGGTGCCGGCCGCGACGGCTCGTTGGTCGAGCTGGGGTACGGCGTTGTCGGTGATCTGGGTGCTGCGTCCGCCGCTGGGTGCCTGGACGGCTTCGGCCTTGGTGATCTTGCCGCCGGTGAGGGTGAGGCGTACCTGGACGGGCCCGTACTGGGTCTGCGAGACACTGCCGGTGACGGTACGGGCCTGCGACGACTGCTGCGAGCTGCCGCCCTGGGGCGACTCCTGCCCGGCCGCCGACTGCGGGGGCACGGCCCCGCCCGCCGACGCGGCCGCGGGGTCCGACGCGGGCTTCAGTGACAGCAGCAGGACGATCCCGGACACGGTGGCGGCCGTGGCGAGCATGACACGCCGGATGGGGTGGCTCTTCTTCATCGCTCCTGACTCCCGTCGCTCACATCTCGAACGACTCGTGATGGATGCGGCGGGCGGGAACCCCCGCGCCGCGCAGTGCTTCGTACACCTGCTGCGCGAAACCGGGCGGACCGCACAGGAAGACGTCGTGCCGGTCGATGTCCGGCAGTTTGCGCCGCAGGGTCTCCGCGGAGATGTCCGGGCGTTCCCCCTCGGGACTGTTCACCGCGTACATCAGCCGCGCGCCGCGCTCCTCGGCGATCATTGCCAGCTCGTCCCACAGCGCCAGGTCCTGGGTGCTGTTGGCCCGGTACAGCAGCGTCAGGTCGCCGGACGCGCCGGGCAGCGTCTCGAACAGCGCCCGCATCGGGGTGATGCCCACCCCGCCCGCCACGAGCAGCACCTTGCCGCGGCTGCGCCGGGCCGCCGTCAGCGCCCCGTACGGACCCTCGGCCCACACCCGGGTACCGGGCTCCAGGTCGCGCAGCGCGGCACTGTGGTCGCCGATCGCCTTCACGGTGATCCGCAGCATGTCCGGGCGCGGGGCCGCCGACAGCGAGTACGGGTGGGAACTCAGCCGCATCCCGGGCGCGAGGAAGCGCCAGCGGAAGAACTGCCCCGCCTCGGCGCCCATGCGGTGCAGCCTGCGGCCGCGGATCAGCACGGACACGATGCCGGGCGTCTCCTCGATGACCGCCTCGACCCGCATCCGGTGCCGCAGGTTCAGCCGGACCGGCACGAACACGCGGTACCAGAGGACCAGGGCGGTCACCGACCCGTACAGCCCGTACCAGACGGTCTTCGCCGTCGGCTCGACGGCGAAGTCGTTGCCGGTGGAGAGCTGGTGCCAGAACGTCAGGAACACGGCGGCGTAGGTGAGCAGGTGCACGTGGTACCAGAGGTCGTACGGGATCCTGCGCCGCACCGGGCCGATCGAGATGAGCCCGATGAACAGCAGCAGACCCGTCCCGATCGCCGCCTTGCCCATGTCCGGGAGCTGGTTGACGGAGTCGACGGTCTGCTGGACGACGCGGCTGAAGGTACGGCCCGCCTGCAGCGCGTACCCGTACATGATCAACACCAGGTGGGCGACGACCAGGCACAGCGTGTACCTGCCGCTCATCGCGTGCCAGCGCGCGACCCGGTCCGAACCCACCCGGCGCTCCAGCGCGGGCACCCGGGCCATCTGCAGCACGACGAGCGCCATCAGGTACCCGGCGAGCAGCCCGGTGATGCGGCCGGCGTTGAGGATCTTGCTGTTGTCGTCCGCGATGGACGGGGTGTTGCTCCACCACAGCCAGATCACCCCGGCGGCACCCGCCCAGACGGCGAGCAGCAGCGGGACGGCGGGGGAGCGTCGAGGGCGGATGCGGCGCATGGTCTGGCGCCGCGCGGCGCGACCGCCGGCGATCGTGGACACGGTTCCTCCGTGTTCCTGTGGGGAACGGGGCAAGGGGAGTGGCCCCCTGGCCCAGAGATACGTCTCGCGACGGCCGTGCGTTCAGAGGGGGGCTAGCACCATGCGCCCGCCCGGCTAGTACCGAGTGATCGCGGTCGTCCCGCCCGCCGTCCCGATCGCGATGTGCGGGGCCCGCCCGGGATCCGCCCACGTCAGGATCCGCCGCATCGCGGATGCGGAGACGGACACGCAACCAGCCGTCGGCCCACGCCCGTTGACATGGAGGAAGATGCCCGCGCCCCGCCCCCGCACCGGCCGGTCGTAGTTGAACCCGACGACGAGGGCGTAGGCGTACTGGGCCCGGTAGGAGATCAGGTGCTCGGACTCCGGGGCGCGGCAGTCGGAAGGCCGCGGCTCGGTCCAGCGGTTGTAGGAGCGGGAGTCGTTGTCCTGGCACCACCAGGAGTTCCGGTGGACCCGGCGGTACGGCGTCCTCGTGCCGTCGGGCGCCGCCTCGATCCCGAACGCGTACGGCAGGTCGTACAGACCGGTCGGGGTCGTGTTCGTGCCCTGCCGGCGGGAGGAGCCCTCGGTCAGCCCGCGCGCGCCGAAACGGGCCGCCGCGGAACCGGCCCTCACCCAGCGCCCGTGGCGCCGCTCCCACCAGGTGACCGTGCCGGTCCTGGCGGACGGACGCGCAGCCTGGGCGGTGATCAGCTGGCTGCCGCCGCCGGTGTCCGCCATCCGCTCCGGAAGCGCGGGCGGACAGCCCGAGCCAGGGCGAACAGGGAAGCGGACGCGAGTGCGGCGGCAGCGAGGCGCATGGCTCAGACGGTAGTGGGGGGCAGGGGCAACGGCAGCCCCGGTAGGCCGTCCAGGCTCGTCGCCACGTAGTCCTTCTTGCGGAAGTACGCGTCCAGCGAGGCGTCGTCCTCCCGGGCGAAGCGCTTGCTGTGCAGATCGCGGTCCTCGTCGTACGTCATGAAGGGCACTGCGTAGCCGCAGGTGTCACGGATCAGCTCGGCCGACACGACGATGACGGCGCGCAGGCCGTGCTGTGCCGGGTCGATGTCAGGGAAGTGCGTGAGCAGTTCCTTGAAGCGCGGGTCGTCCCGGAAGACGGGCTCCCCGTGGCCGTGCACCCGGACGATGTTCGGCGGGCCCTGGAAGGCGCACCACATGAGGGTGATGCGGCCGTTCTCGCGCAGATGCGCGATGGTCTCGGCGTTGCTCCCGGCGAAGTCCAGGTAAGCGACGGTCAGTTCGTCGAGTATCGCGAAGGAGCCGGTGAGCCCCTTGGGTGAGAGGTTGACCGTGCCGTCCCCCGACAGGGGTGCGGTCGCGGTGAAGAAGATCGGCTGCGCCTCGATGAACGTGCGCAGTCTGCCGTCCAGGCGCTCATAAGTCTTTCCCATGTCTAACGATTATCGGGCAAGTTTCTTTGCCTGTCTAACGAATTGCGTCATCCGTCTCGACCGGATGCGGAAGCCGCCGTGCCGGTCCGTGGCCGCCCCGGCCGGCGCGCGGGGCGGCCACGGTGCCGGTCACTCGTTGAGAGTGCAGGTGGCGAGGGCGTCCAGTCCCTGGGGCTTGGCGGCGGTGCGGCCGATGGCGGTGGCGATGCGGTTGATGGTGGCGATGCGCTTGTCCTTCAGCGGGCCGAGGACGGCGTTCTGGACGAAGTTGGGTCCGCCCTGGCCGACGGTGTCGGCGATGCGCTTGTCGGCCTCGCCGATCTGGGTGTCGAGGAGGGCGAGGTTGCGGTCGACCTCGGCCCGGGCGGAGGCGGGGACGGCGGGGAGGCTCGGCGCGACGGCCGGGCAGTTCACCGTGCCCGCGGCCGTGGAACCGCTTGCGTCGTCCGCGTTCCCGCCCGTCTGTTCGCCCGCGTCCGAGCCGTTCCCGCCCGCGTCCTGCCCCGCATCCCCGGTGGCGGTCGCGCTCGGTGCCGCGGTCGCGCCGCCACCGGCCGTGCTCAGCTCGCAGGGCGCGAGGGCGTCCAGTCCCTGGGGCTTGGCGGCGGTGCGGCCGATGGCGGTGGCGATGCGGTTGATGGTGGCGATGCGCTTGTCCTTCAGCGGGCCGAGGACGGCGTTCTGGACGAAGTTGGGTCCGCCCTGGCCGACGGTGTCGGCGATGCGCTTGTCGGCCTCGCTGATCTGGGTGTCGAGGAGGGCGAGGTTGCGGTCGACCTCGGCCCGGGCGGAGGCGGGGACGGCGGGGAGGCTCGGCGCGACGGCCGGGCAGTTCACCGTGCCGGGGGAGGCGAGGGTCCTGGCCGCCTCACCGCCGCTCCTGTCCGTCTCGCCGGCGAGGGCGGAGCCGGCGATCACGGCTCCTGACAGCACCACCGCGGCGGCGCCGCCGATGATCACGGTACGGCGCTTGCGGTACTTGGGGAGAGCCCTGGACATGCGGAAGCCTCATTCGGGTTCGGGGGTGAAGGCCGCCCGGCGGTCGTCCGGGATGCCTGTTCCTTCTCTGGCTGTCTGGTGGTGCGAACGCGGCGCCTGCGTCCGCTGAGACATACGAGAAAGCGCATTCCGTCGTTCAAGGGAATCCGCTGATTCCCGCCCGGCCCTCTCAATTGACCAATCATGCAGAGTTCTGCATACTCATGCACGAGGGTCGCGGGGACGAGGAAGAACCCGTGACCGGGTGCGGACCGGGTGCCCCGGACACCTCCGCGGCCGGCCTGTCGCCGAAGATCACCGCCGGGTGGGACCTCGCCGACCGATAGCGTGAAAGCCGCCCGGCCGCCCGCGCGGCGAGGAGGCGGCGGCACATCCACAGTCTTGAGGAGCGCAGCTAGTGAGCAGCAACAGCGGTGACGTACGGCTCTGGGGCGGTCGTTTCGCCGACGGTCCCGCCGAGGCCCTGGCGAAGCTGTCCGCGTCCGTCCACTTCGACTGGCGGCTCGCGCCGTACGACATCGCCGGCTCGCGTGCGCACGCCCGCGTGCTCCACAAGGCCGGTCTGCTGACGGCCGACGAGCTGGAGCGGATGCTGGACGGACTCGCCCGGCTCGAACAGGACGTGGCGTCCGGCGCCTTCGTGGGCACCATCGCCGACGAGGACGTCCACACCGCCCTGGAGCGCGGCCTGCTGGAGCGCCTCGGCCCCGACCTCGGCGGCAAGCTGCGCGCGGGCCGGTCACGGAACGACCAGGTGGCGACCCTCTTCCGGATGTACCTGCGCGACCATGCGCGGATCATCGGCGGCCTGATCGCCGACCTCCAGGACGCGCTGATCGGTCTCGCGGAGGCCCACCCGGACGTGGCGATGCCCGGCCGCACCCATCTCCAGCACGCCCAGCCCGTCCTGTTCGCCCACCATGTCCTCGCCCACGTCCAGTCCCTGTCCCGGGACGCCGAGCGGCTGCGTCAGTGGGACGAGCGGACGGCCGTGTCGCCGTACGGCTCGGGCGCGCTGGCGGGTTCCTCCCTGGGCCTGGACCCCGAGTCGGTCGCGAGGGACCTCGGCTTCGAGCACGGCAGCTCCGCCAACTCCATCGACGGCACCGCCTCGCGCGACTTCGCCGCCGAGTTCGCCTTCATCACGGCGATGATCGGGGTGAACCTCTCCCGCATCGCCGAGGAGATCATCATCTGGAACACGAAGGAGTTCTCCTTCGTCACCCTCCACGACGCCTTCTCGACCGGCTCCTCGATCATGCCGCAGAAGAAGAACCCGGACATCGCAGAGCTGGCGCGCGGCAAGTCGGGCCGCCTGATCGGCAATCTGACCGGGCTCATGGCCACGCTCAAGGCCCTGCCGCTGGCGTACAACCGCGACCTCCAGGAGGACAAGGAGCCGGTCTTCGACTCCTGCGACCAGCTGGAGGTGCTGCTGCCCGCCTTCACCGGCATGATGGCGACGCTGACCGTGCACCGGGAGCGCATGGAGGAGCTGGCCCCGGCCGGTTTCTCGCTCGCCACCGACATCGCCGAGTGGCTGGTCAGGCAGGGCGTGCCGTTCCGTGTCGCGCACGAGGTCGCCGGCGAGTGCGTGAAGGTCGCCGAGGCCGGGGGTGTCGAGCTCGACGGGCTCACCGACGAGCAGTTCGCGAAGATCTCCCCGCACCTGACGCCGGAGGTGCGCGGCGTCCTGAACGTCCCGGGCGCGCTGGCCTCCCGCGACGGGCGTGGCGGTACGGCGCCGAGCGCGGTCGCCGTGCAGCTCGCCGAGGTCAGGGCGGACGTGGCGGCGCAGCACGCGTGGGCCACCGCGAAGAAGTAGCACCCCGCGTTCCGCGAAGGCGTCGCGGGTTACGTTGGCCGGAGCCGATCAAGGAGCCGACCTCATGGAGCCCGCGATGCCCTTCGCCCGACTCGCCTCGGCGACCACGCCCACCGCCCACCTCGGCCTGGGCCTCGCCGCCGTCGGCCGCCCCGGCTACATCAACCTCGGCCGGGACCGCGACCTCCCGGCGGAGCGCAGTGTCGACGCCCTGCGTGAGCGCACCCACGAGCTCCTCGACGCCGCGTACGCGCAGGGCGTGCGCTACTTCGACGCGGCCCGCTCCTACGGCCGGTCCGAGGAGTTCCTGGCCGGCTGGCTGCGCGGGCGGCCCGACGCCGACGACGTCGTCGTCGGCAGCAAGTGGGGCTACACCTACACGGCCGACTGGCGCACCGACGCCGACGCGCACGAGATCAAGGACCACAGCCTCGCCACGTACGAGAGGCAGCGCGCGGAGAGTGCCGAGCTGCTCGGTGACCGCCTCGACCTCTACCAGATCCACTCGGTGACCCCGGACAGCCCGGCCCTCACCGACAAGGAACTCCACGCAAGGCTCGCCGACGCCGCGGCCCAGGGCGTCTCGGTCGGCTTCTCGGCCAGCGGGCCCGCGCAGGCCGACGCCATCCGCGCCGCGCTCACCGTGACGGTCGGCGGTGAGCCCCTCTTCCGCACCGTCCAGGCCACGTACAACGTGCTGGAGACGTCGGCCGGGCCCGCGCTCGCCGAGGCGCACGCGGCCGGACTCACCGTGATCGTCAAGGAAGGCATGGCCAACGGCCGGCTGGCCGCGCCGCACGCGCCGGGCGTGCTCCTGGACATCGCCCGGGAGACGGGCCTGACCGCCGACGCGGTCGCCCTCGCCCTGGTGCTGCACCGGCCCTGGGCCGGGGTCGTCCTGTCGGGCGCCGCCACCAGCGACCAGCTCGCCTCCAACCTGCACGCGGCCGTCGTCGACCTCGACGAGGACCGGCTCGCCCGCCTGGACACCCTCGCCGAGGACCCCCGGGCCTACTGGGAGCGGCGCTCCCAGCTGCCCTGGCACTGAGCCCCGCGCTCACCGCCGGCCCCATGCGGTGAGCTTCACATGCCTCTTGTGAGACAAAGATGTCTCACATGGCCTACTCTTGTCTCATGGCCGTCGACCGTGAGCACGTACTCCGCAGCGCCGCCGCCCTGCTGACCCGCAAAGCCACCGCCACCATGGACGAGGTCGCCAGGGCGGCCGGGATCAGCCGGGCCACGCTGCACCGCCAGTTCGCCGGGCGGGACGCCCTGGTCCGCGCCCTCGAAGACCTGGGCATCCGGGAGTGCGAGTCCGCGCTGGACGCGGCCCGCCTGGACGAGGGGCCCGCGAGCGACGCCGTACGCCGGCTGGTGAAGCAGATCGAGCCGGTGGCGGGACTGCTGGCCTTCCTGGTCACCGAGAACCAGCTGTTCGAGGGCGACGCCCAGCACGAGGGCTGGGCCCGGCTCGACGCCAGGATCGCCGCGCTGTTCCGGCGCGGCCAGGACAGCGGCGAGTTCCGCATCGACCTGACCCCCGCCTGGCTCACCGAGGCCCTCTACGGGCTCGTCGGATCCGGTGCCTGGGCCGTGATGGACGGCCGGGTGGCCGCCAACGACTTCCAATTCATGATCGTCGAGCTGCTGCTCGGCGGCGCACTACGGAGAGTGGAACCATGACCAGCACCGAACAGCAGGCCGTCGCGGCGGAGGAGGTGGGACGGCGCCCCGGGCGTTGGCTCGCCCTCTCCGTCCTCGTCCTCGCTGTGCTGCTGGTGGCCGTCGACGCGACCGTCCTCGGCCTCGCCACGCCCTACATCAGCGAGGACCTCCAGCCCTCCGGCACCCAGCTGCTCTGGATCGGCGACGTCTACTCGTTCGTCATCGCCGGCCTGCTCGTCTCCATGGGCAGCCTCGGCGACCGCATCGGACGGAAGAAGCTGCTGCTCGTCGGCGCCACGGCGTTCGGCGCGATATCCGTGCTCAACGCCTACGCGACGACACCGGAGCTGCTGATCCTCGCGCGGGCACTGCTCGGTGTCGCGGGCGCCACCCTGATGCCCGCCACCCTCGCCCTGATCCGCAACCTCTTCCACGACCCGCGCGAACGCAGCCTCGCCGTCGGCATCTGGGGCGCCACCGCCTCCGCGGGCACGGCGGTCGGGCCGGTGGTCGGCGGTTTCCTGCTGGAGCACTTCTGGTGGGGTTCGGTCTTCCTCATCAACCTGCCCGTGATGATCGTGCTCGTCCTCGTCGGCAGCAGGCTGCTGCCCGAGTCGCGCAACCCGGACCCGGGCCCCTGGGACCTCGCCAGCGTCGTCCTGTCGCTGGTCGGCATGATCGGCATCGTGTACGCGGTCAAGGAGGCGGCCACGCACGGGTTCACCTGGCAGCCTGCGGCCGTGGGCCTGCTCGGCGCCGCCGCCCTGTTCCGGTTCGTGCGCCGCCAACTCACGCTGCCCGCGCCACTGCTGGACATGCGGCTCTTCCGGAACCGCGGATTCTCCGGAGCCGTCCTTGCCGACCTGCTGACGATCCTCGGCCTGTCCGGGCTGGTCTTCTTCCTCTCCCAGTACCTGCAACTCGTCCAGGGCAGGGCACCGTTCGAGGCGGGCCTCGCCGAAGTCCCGGCCGCGGCCGGCGCGGTGGCGGCGGGCCTGGTCGCCGGCACGGTCGCCCGGCGGTTCTCGGTGCGCGCCGTGGTCTCCGGCGGCCTCGCCGCGGTGGGGCTGGCACTCGGGGTCCTCACCCTGCTGACCGAGTCCACCGGCTATCCGCTGATCGGCGCCGCACTCCTGGTCGTCGGCGTCGGCGCGGGCTTCTCGTTCACCGTCACCGCCGACGTGATCCTCTCCAGCGTGCCCAAGGAGCAGGCGGGCGCCGCGTCCGCGGTCTCCGAGACGGCGTACGAACTCGGCGCCGCCCTCGGTATCGCCGTGCTCGGCTCGATCGTGACGGGTGTCTACCGGGACTTCACCGGTCCCGCGGGCACCCCGGCCGAGGCGCGCGAATCCCTCGGCGGCGCCGCCGAGGCGGCGGCGGAACTGCCGGCCGGCACCGCCGAGACGATGCTGTCGGCGGCCCGCGGCGCCTTCGTCGAGGGACTGACCCTCGCGGCGGGTGTGGGCGCCGCGGTGCTGCTCGCCGCGGCGGCGGCGGCCTGGTTCCTGCTGCGCGGCCAGCGGCTGGAGAGCACGCCGTAGGGCCGCGGCGCATCTCCGGGACGCATGACGAAGGGGGCCGGGGGGGGGGGGGGGGGGGGGGGGGGGGGGGGGGGGGGGGGGGGGGGGGGGGGGGGGGGGGGGGGGGGGGGGGGGGGGGGGGTGCGGGGGGGGGGGGGGGGGTGGGGGGTGGCCGACGTGTGTCT
>NZ_JBWKDS010000054.1:44244-47897 GCF_056435845.1 Streptomyces sp. NPDC043867
CGCTGGCGAGAAGGTGGGGGGAGACTCGTGTGGTGGTCGGGGGACCGGTCGAAAAGGGACGAGGCAGGGCGCCCCAGCTGGTGCGGGGGCCTCCCCCGGCCCCCTTCCTGGCCCGAGCGGCTACGCGGCCTTCGCCTTCGTGGCGTACATGTCGACGTACTCCTGGCCCGAGAGGCGCATGACCTCGGTCATCACCGAGTCGGTCACCGCCCGCAGCACATAGCGGTCGCGGTCCATGCCCTCGTACCGGGAGAACTCCATCGCCTCGCCGAAGCGGACCGTGACACGGCCGGGACGCGGGATGCCGGCACCGCCGGGCTGCAGCTTGTCGGTGCCGATCATCGCGAACGGGACGACGGGAGCGCCGGTCATCAGGGTCAGCCGCGCGATGCCGGTGCGGCCGCGGTAGAGACGGCCGTCGGGGGAGCGGGTGCCCTCGGGGTAGATGCCGAAGACCTTGCCCTCCTCCAGGATGCGGCGGCCGGTCATCAGCGCCGCGACGCCGCCGTTGGCGCCGTCCCGGTCGACCGGGATCATGCCGACGCCGGTGAAGAACCAGGCCATCAGCCGGCCCTTGAAGCCCTTGCCGGTGACGTACTCGTCCTTGCCGATGAACAGCACCTGCCGGTCACAGACCAGCGGAAGGATCATCGAGTCGATGAACGTGAGGTGATTGCCGGCCAGGATGACGGGACCGTCGCCGGGGATGTGCTCCACGCCCTCCACCCGTGGGCGGAACATCAGGCGCATGATCGGTCCGAGCACTGCCTTGATGAGCACGAAGCGGGACAACGGGCCCTCCTGTGTCAAGGGATCGGTATGAAGTATGTGCAGGTGAGGACGATACTCGCGGCCGCCCGGTGATTGCACATCGGGTTCACCGAACGGATACGCGGTGTTGACGCACGTTTACCTGCGGGCGGCGCCCCGGGAAGGGCCGCCGGGCGGGAAAACATGTGACGGACGTCGCGCGAGTCGCCGCCCGCCGTGCGCCCCGGGAAGCGCGGGACTCCCCGTCGGTGACACCCGCCGCCGCCGGCGCCACCGGATCCCCGGGACTCGGCCACCCCACGCGAGCAGGACGGCCGGGGCGAGCACCGACCGGGTACCCGTGCCCGCGGCCCCCAACCCGGCGGACCGTCAACTCACGCACCCCGCAGGACATCCGGAGCCACCCACGTGTTCCGTCCGAGGTCTCCCTCCCGTCACCCGCGGGCACCTACGATCGTCCCGCTTCGAACAGGCGCAGCGCGGTACGGCGGAGGAGTGCTCATGGGGACGCAGGAATCGGACGAGCAGGGGCGGGGCACGGCGCGACGGGCACTGCTCGGCGCGGCGGTGCTCGGAGCGGGCGGGGCGGTCCTCGGACTGCCCGGCACGGCGAGCGCCGGCGAGCGGCACGGAGGCGGCTACCGGAACCTGCCCAAGCCGACCGTCATCGGACACCGGGGGGCCAGCGGTTACCGGCCGGAACACACCTTCGGCTCGTACGAGCTGGCCCTCGACCTGGGGGCGGACGTCGTCGAGGCCGGCGACCTGGTGCCCACCAAGGACGGACACCTCGTGTGCCGCCACGAGCCGGAGATCGGCGGCACCACCGACGTCTCGGCGCACCCCGAGTTCGCCGACCGCAGGACCACCAAGAGCCTCGACGGGGTCACCACCACCGGCTGGTTCACCGAGGACTTCACGCTCGCCGAGCTGAAGACGCTCCGCGCGGTCGAACGCATCCCCGGCACCCGGCAGCGCAACACCCTCTACAACGGCCGCTGGGACATCCCCACCTTCGAAGAGGTGCTCCGCTGGCAGGACGAGCAGACCCGCAAGCGCGGCAAGCAGGTCTGGATCTACCCCGAGCTCAAGCACCCCACCTACTTCCGCAAGCTGGGCCTCGGCACCGAGGAACGGCTCGCCAGGCTGCTGCGCAAGCACGGCAAGGACAGGAAGAACTCGCCGGTCATCATCCAGTCCTTCGAGCCGACCAGCATCCAGCGGATGAACAAGCTCGTCGGCAACCCGCTCGCCGTGCTCCTGTCCGGCGCCGGCAGCCGCCCCTGGGACTTCGTCGACACGGGCGACCCGCGCACGGTCGCCGACCTGGTCAAGCCCGAGGGCCTGAAGGAGATCGCGTCGTACGCGCAGGGCATCGGGCCCACGCTCGACCTGATCATTCCGAAGGACGCGAGCGGCAACCTCACCACGCCGACCACGCTGGTCCGCGACGCACACGCGGCGGGCCTGATCCTGCACCCGTACACGATGCGCAACGAGAACACCTTCCTGCCGGCGAACTTCCGCAAGGGCACCGACCCGAACGCCTACGGCGACGCCTTCGGCGCCTTCCGGACGTACTTCGAGACCGGCATCGACGGCGTCTTCTCCGACAACCCGGACACCGCACTCCTCGCCCGCGAGGACTTCGTCAACGGATGACCGCCCCACCCCGGATGGGGTGACACCCGGCCGCCCCGGCAACCTCGCGCCGGGGCGGCCGCGTCGTGCCGCACATGACACACGAGATGGTTGCCACGCTGCGCCCGCTGCTCGCCGCGGAGGCCTCGGCCGAGGCACACGCGACCGGAGCGGAGCCGGGCGACCTCGAACAGGCGGTCTGGGTGCGCCTCCTGGAGCGCCTCGACACGGACGGGGTGCCCGCCGACCCGCAGGGCTGGCTGCGCCGCGCCGTGCGCTCCGAGGCCCGCCGCAGCCGCCGCACGGCCCGCTTCGAAAGGTCGTACGGAGCCGAACCCGCGGACGACCAGCGGCCCGGCCCCGAACAGCACGCCCTCAGCGCGGCCCGGCACCGCTCCCTCCACGACGCCGTCCGCCGGCTGCCCGGCCGCTGCCCCCGCCTCATGGCGGCGCTGCTCTCACCCCGGGACCTGACCTACCGGGAGATCGCAGGCGAGTTGGGTATCTCACAGGGGAGCCTGGGACCGGAACGTTCCAGATGCCTGGGATGTCTGCGTCGATTGCTCTCCCCGGAGGTTGCGGCCCACGAAGCACGGGGATAGGAGTGGGGGACAACCGGTAAACAGGTGAGCGGGAGGCATGCACACATGGGCATGAGCGTGACCATCTCGGGGGCGACCGACCAGGAAGCCGAACAGATCCTGAAGTTGCAGTACCTCTGCTACCAGAGCGAGGCCGAGCTGTACGGCGACTACCGCATCGAACCCCTCACCCAGTCGCTGGACTCGCTCAGGGCCGAACTGGCCCAGGGGGCGGTGCTGGTGGCCCGGCTCGGGGACGAGGTGGTGGCCTCGGTGCGCGGCACCGTCGACGCCGAAGGGACGGCACGCATCGGCAAGCTCATCGTCCACCCGCGCATGCAGCGCCACGGCCTGGGCGGCCGCCTGCTCTCCGCCATCGAGACCCGGCTCGGCGCGGACGGCGCCGCCAAGTCCTACCAGTTGTTCACCGGTCACCGCAGCGAGCACAACCTGCGCCTGTACCGCAAGCACGGCTACGCCCCGGTCTCCACGAGGCGCGTCGACGAGCGCCTCACCCTCATCACCCTGGCGAAGGACGCCGACGCGAGCGCCTTCGCCGCCAGCGCCTAGGTGTATTGATCACGAGCGTTGTTGACACTCGCCGGTGCTTGATCATGGCGAAGACCTCCGGTGTGGTGGAGCTGTCTAGGACTGCACCGC
>NZ_JBWKDS010000055.1:0-15060 GCF_056435845.1 Streptomyces sp. NPDC043867
ATAAGCACCGCCCCGGCGAGACCCCAATGTCCGGTGCGGCGCCGGACTAAGAGGCCGGCCGCCCCCCCCCCCACCCCTCCCCCCCCCCCCCCCCCCTTTTCCCCCCCCCCCCCCGGCGGCCCGTGGGGCGGCGGCGCGGCGGCCGAGGCCGCCTCCAGACGGGCGGTGATGACGAGGGTGCCCTCCTCGATCTGGTAGTCGAGGGGGAGGTCCAGGGCCCGCATCGCGGCGACCATGCCCGTGTTGGAGGCCTGCGTCACGGCGTACACGCTCGCGCAGCCCGCCTCAACCGCCATCGCCACCAGGCGGCCGAGGAGTTCACTGCCGATACCCCGCCGCTGCCACTCGTCCTCGACGAGCAGGGCGACCTCCGTCTCGTCGCCGTCCCACAGAAGGTGCCCGAGGCCGACGATGCGCCCCGACGCGGTCTGCACGGCCAGCGTGCGCCCGAAACGGGGGCTGAGCAGGTGGTTCAGGTAGCGGTCCGCGTCGCTCACGGGACCGTGGTAGCGCATGCTCAGCGTGCGCGGCGAGCACCGCTCGTGCATGGCCTTCGCGGCCTCGTGGTCGGCGGCGTCGGCCCGGCGCACGGTGATGGCGTTGCCCTCGGGCAGGGTCAGGACGTCCAGGGAGCGCGGGATCCGCGGTCCGAGCCGGGCGTCCAGCTCCACCAGGGCCCGCGCCCGCGCGAACTCGGTCGGCGTGAACGGCAGATACGGCCGCTCCACCGTGATCACCCCGCCCTCCGGTGCGCGCAGGCGCATCACCGTGTCCTCCAGCGCGCCCTCCACGGGTGCGGCCTCGACCGCACGGCCGGAGCCCGGGGACCTGGCGGGCAGTGAGCGGATGGTGCAGCGGCCGAGCAACTGCCGCAGTGCGAGCGGTAGTTCGGCGGCGTCCAGGGCGGTCCGGGTGGCCAGCCCCAGGACCCGGGTCGGAGCGTCCACCAGATCGTGGGCGTCGGCCCGCTCGATCCAGGTGCCCGTGCCGCCCGCCAGCGCGACGGCCCGGGTGAGTTCGGCGGCGGCCAGCCCGGCGGGGGCCCGCAACAGGAACTCGTCCACGGTGCCCTCGGTCAGCGGATGGGTCTGCAGACTCAGGATGTCGACCTCGTGGGCCGCCATGGCGGTGCACAGCGCGGCCAGCGAGCCGGGCGCGTCCTGCACCGTGGTCCGCATCCGCCACAGGACGGTGGCCCCCGCGGCGCCCCCGGGTGCCGACGAGGACGGAACCGTCCGCCCGTCGCGCCCGGCCTGCCACCCCGCGGCGGCCGGCCGGGCGCCGGTATCGCCCGTCGGCGGCGCATGACCGTGGCGTCGTGCCCACCAGATGTGGAAGCCGGCCGTGGCGACCAGGACGACGGCCGAGATCGCCAGCAGGGCGGGGCCGCCGGGGCCGTGCCCGATCAGGTTGGCCACGGCGTCCGCCACCGCCACGGCGGTGAACAGGGCGGCGAGTTCGACGAGGTCCCGCCGCCAGTGGTGCACAGGACGACCGTGCTTCGCACGCGTCACGTCAGACAGGTCTGGAGTCATGCAGCCACTGTGAAGGAATGGTGTTGCGTGATCGCGAACGCATTGTGACCGATCGGTAAAGTGTCCTCTGTTCCTTTTGTTCCAGTTTCTACGATTGCAGCGCTTCCGGACTCCGGCCGGGCGACGCCCCGGGCGGCCGTCAGCCGGACGCGAGGAGTGCATGGGACTCCCTTTCGCCCCTGGGGTCCGTCCTCAGGAGCCGTGCCGCACGCGCACGCAGCCCGGGCGTCAACCGGTCCGCCGCCCTCACCAGTTCGGACCGCGCGGCGGAGTCCTCCAGCCGGTCGAAGTGACGCTCCACGAGCTTGAGCGCCCGCTCCTGCACCGCCGAGTCGTGGTGCGCGAACGCCGGAGCCACCGCGGGCAGCAGCTCGGGCACCGTGGACGGATCGCGTCTGATGACCTTGTGCAGCAGGATGAGCTGGGTGCGCACCAGTTTCTTCTCGCCGCGCGGCAGCACCCCGCCCGACATCTCCGAGAGCCGGCGGGCGGTCAGCTCGCCGTCGAGCGCGAGCGCCCCGAGCATCGTCTGGGCGTACGAGGCCACCGCGGACGGGGCGTCACGGACCAGGGCGATCCATTCGGCGGTGCGCTCCCGCCGCTCGTCCGGCGTGAGGTCCAGCGAGATCAACAGCCGCAGGAACACCCGGTGGTCGGCGGACGAGGCGCCGCGCAGCAGCCGGGTGACACAGCCGTCGACCATGGTCCGGCGGTCCAGGACACCCTCCTCGCCGAGCCGGGCCAGCGCCACCGTCCAGCTGTCGGGCCCCTCCCCGTACTGCCACTCCACCCGGGAGCCGATGTCGTCGGTGGTGAAGAGGGCGGCCGCCAGCTCCGTCAGATGCGGATCCCTCCGCAGCCGGTCGAGGACGGTGTCCCCGCGCTGCCAGACATGGCCGAGGTGTTCCATCCAGCCCTGGACATAGGCGTCGGTCGTCGGCGCGGCACACCCGGAGAGCCGCACGAGCCCGGCCATCAGCGCGTACGGCACACCGGAACCCGGCGGGCGCTGGGCGAGCCGGTGCGTCACATCGGCGAGCCAGGCGGGGTCCCGGTCCCCGAGCACGTCGAGAAGGAGGCCGGGTGACGCCTGTGACCAGCGCGGATCGGCCCCCACGAGCCAGCCGGCCGCCGCGGCTGCCCCGGTCTGGCAGGCCGCTCCGGCCGCGTGCAGCGCGGGCTGGGCGCGGCGGGACTCCGCGTTCCAGGGCGCCGCTCCCAGATCCCTGCGGAGCTGTCTCAGGCCCGGGAGACACGCCCTGCGTTCGGCGTCGGTCATCCCGTCGAGCAGGCTGACGACCTCAGCCGTCCGCCCGGCCCGTACGGCCTCCATCAGTGAACTCATCGCACGCCCCCGTCGATCCTCGGTCTCCCGGCCCCCGCTCTTCGCATGGCCGGTGTCGGCGCGCGGGCGGAGACCGGGGCGTGCGGGGATCGCGTCATGGAAGAACCGTAGAGGCGACCACCGACAATGACCCCCGTGCCGACGGTGGTTGTGAACGGCACGCCGATGACGCGCGGCGAACGGAGCGGCGCACCGGGGGATGACTCCGGTGCGCTGCCCATCCCTTCGAGGGTACGGGACCGGCCGGGATCAGTGACGCCTCACTGCCCGACCCGGCCCGGCTGCAGGACCTTCGTGAACAGCACGGTGCCGTCCTGCTCGCGCAGCCGTACGGTGAGTTCGCCGCTGCCGCCGTCGATGTCGACCTCGCCGAAGAACTGGTAGCCCCCGGCGGGCGAGACGTTCGAAGCGGTGGGCGCCTTCACGAACACCCGGTCTGGCCCGAAGGTGGCGTCGAGCGCGGTCGCCGGGAACGCTCCGGCGTTGAGGGGGCCGGACACGAACTCCCAGAACGGCTCGAAGTCGGTGAAGGCGGCCCGCTCCGGCCGGTAGTGCTGGGCCGAGGTGTGGTGGACGTCGGCCGTCAGCCACACCGTGCCCGTGATCCTGCGGTGCTTGATGTGGCGCAGCAGCTCCGCGATCTGCAGCTCGCGTCCGAGGGGAGCCCCGGGGTCGCCCTGGGCCACCGCCTCGATGTTCTTCCTGCCCTCGGTGGTGTCCGGGACGACCAGACCGAGCGGCATGTCGGAGGCGATCACCTTCCACACGGCGCGGGACCGCGCCAGTTCCCGCTTGAGCCACTCCAGTTGCTCCGCGCCGAGGATGCCCTGCGGGTCGGTGGTCTGGGTACCGGGGGAGTTGGGGTTGCGGTACGTCCGCATGTCCAGCACGAAGACGTCGAGCAGCGGGCCGTGGCGCACCACCCGGTGCACCCGGCCCTCACGGGCGCCCGGCCGCAGGGTGGAGACCGGGAAGTACTCGCTGAACGCGCGGCCCGCGCGGGCGGCCAGCACGTCGACGCTCTTCTCGGTGTACCGGGTGTCCGACGCGGCGATCACCTCACCCGGGTACCAGTTGTTGCGCACCTCGTGGTCGTCCCACTGGACGATTGACGGCACCTGGGCGTTGAAGCGCCTCAGGTTGTCGTCCAGGAGGTTGTAGCGGAAGTTGCCGCGGAACTCCGTCAGCGTCTCGGCGACCTTGGACTTCTCCTCGGTGGTGACGTTGCGCCAGACGCTCCCGTCGGGCAGGGCCGCGGTCGCGGAGATCGGCCCGTCGGCGTAGATGTTGTCGCCGCTGCACAGGAAGAAGTCCGGGTCCAGCGCGGCCATGGCGTCGTAGATCCGGTAGCCCCCGCGGTCCGGGTTGATGCCCCAGCCCTGCCCGGCCAGGTCGCCCGACCACAGGAACCGCACCCCGTGGCGCCGTCCGGCCGGCGCGGTGCGGAAGGTACCGGGTACGGGCTCACCGGTGCGGCGCGGGTCGTCGGGGTCGGCGAGCAGCACGCGGTAGTGGATCTGCTCGCCCGGGGGCAGTCCGCGCAGCCGTGTCGTGCCGGTGAAGTCGGTGTCGGCGCCGAGCAGCGGGCCGTGCCATCTCCGGGGGTTGCGGAAGGACTCGGTGGCCGACGTCTCGACGATCATGCGGGCCGGGCGGTCGGAACGCACCCACACCAGACCGGAGTCGGCGCTCACGTCGCCGGCCTGGACGCCCCAGCCCGCCTTCGGCCGCCCGGACAGGGCGAACGCCGGTGCGGCGCCGGCCGCGGCGGGCAGGGCCAGTGCCGCCGAGGCGGCGAGGGAGCCGCGCAGGACGCCGCGACGGCCGGGGAGCAGAGGGTGTGACATGGATGCGCCTCCAGGGACGGGTTCCGGCCAGTGTGCAGTGCCACAACTACTGGTGCGCCGCAGCGCACGCGCAAACCCCAAGTGAACAACTGACCGCACCCGTGGGGGAACCGGCGTGCGCCCACGGACCGCACCCCCTTGTGCGTGTCCGTCACCCGCACCCCCTGCGCGTGTCCGTCACCCGCACCCCTGCGCGCGTTCGCCACCGCACCCTCTGTGCGCGTTCGTCACCCGCACCCGTGCTCGTCCGTCACCGCACCCCCACCGCCTCCGCCATCACCCGCACCCCCTCGCGGATCCGTGCCGGCGTCAGATGCGCGTACCCGAGCACCAGCCGTACGCCGTCGTCCGCCGCCGTTCCGTAGTCCGCCACGGTGCGGACCGCGACCCCGGCGGCGGCCACCTCGCGCAGGAAGGGGGCCGGGGGCCCGTACCGGTCGGGGAGTTCGGCGATGGCGTGCAGACCGGCGGCGATGCCGGACACCTTCGTGCCGGGGAAATGCTCGTCCAGGGCGGACACGAGCGTGTCGCGCCGCTCCCGGTACGCGCGCTGGCAGCGTCGCAGCTGCCGGTCGTAGTCGCCGCGCTCCAGGAACCGTGCCAGCAGCGCCTGGTCGATCGCCGGGTGGCCGAGATCCATGGTCCGCTTGCGCTCGACGACCTCCTCGGCCAGGGACGCGGGGACGAGGAGCCAGCCGAGCCGGAGGCCGGGTGCCAGGGACTTGCTGACGGACCCGGTGTAGGCGACGCGCTCGGGGTCCAGTCCCTGAAGCGCGCCCACCGGGGCACGGTCGTAGCGGAAGTCCCCGTCGTAGTCGTCCTCGACCACGAGGCCGCCCACCGCGCGGGCCCAGTCGAGCAGCTCGGCACGGCGACGCGCGGAGTAGGCGATGCCCGTGGGGAACTGGTGGGCCGGCGTCGTGACGACCGCGCGCACGCCCGACTCGTACAGGGGGCCGGTCGCCGGCCCCTCGCCGTCCAGCGGGAGCGGGACGGCGCGGAGCCCGGCCGAGGCGTACAGGGTGCCGTGCTCGGGGCTCCCGGGATCCTCCACGCCGACCGTGCGCAACCCGCGCGCGTGGAGAACGAATCCGAGGAGTGTCGTCGCCTGCGCCACCCCCGAGACCACGACGACCCGCTCCGGATCGGCGACCACGCCCCGGCGCCGGGTGAGCAGTTCGGCGAGAGCGGTCCGCAGCTGGGGGAGCCCCCGCGGGTCGGGGTAGCCGAGCGCGTGGTGGGGCAGGTCGGCGAGCACCCCGCGCTGCGCGGCCCCCCACGCGGCCCGCGGGAACAGCGACAGGTCCGGCGTGCCGGGCAGGAAGTCGGCGCGGGCGCCGAGGGGGCGCGGGGCGAGATCACGCGCGCGGGGGCGGCCCGCCCGCACGGCGCCGCCCACCCAGGTCCCGGCACCCCGTCCGCTGCGCAGGTAGCCCTCGGCGGTCAGCTGCTCGTACGCCTCGGTGACCAGCCCGCGCGACACACCGAGGTCGGCGGCGAGTTCCCGGCTCGACGGCAGCCGGGTGCCCGGCGTGAGCCGTTCCGAGCGGACCGCTTCCCGCAGTGCCGCCTGGAGGGTGCGGCCACGCGCGCGTGCGGGCGCCGAAGCGGCCGGCATCAGCAGCTCCCAGGCGGCGGCCCACGGCGACTCCGCACCCGGTGCCGCTCCCGTCCCCGCTTCACGATTGGTCCCCGATGACGTCATGGGAGTGGACCTTAAACCGGGCCGCCGCCGCTCATAGCGTCGCCGCATGAACGTCACCACCACCCGCGGGGCCCTCCTCGCCGCCCTCGCCTGCGTCCTCGTCGGCGGCTCCTTCACCGCGAACAGCGTGCTGGGCCACTACCCGTACGCGGGCGGCCAGTTCCTGCGCTACGCCCTCGCCTGCCTGCTGCTCCTGCCCCTCGTCGGCCGGGGCGGCGCGGCCCCGCTGCGCCTGCTCCGGCCGCGTCAGTGGACGCGGCTCGCCCTGCTCGCGGCGGTCGGCATGGTCGGCTTCAACCTCGCCGTGATCGCCGCCGAACGCACCGCGGAACCGGCGGTCCCCGGGGTCCTCGTAGGCTGCGCCCCGGTGGTCGTCGCCGTCCTCGTCCCCCTCATGGAGGGCCGCCGTCCCCAACGCCTGGTCCTGTACGGGGCGTTGCTGGTCGCGGTCGGTGCCTTCACGGTGCAGGGGTGGGGCCGTACGGACGGCGCGGGCATCGCGTTCTCCGGGTGCGCGCTCGCCGGCGAGGTCGGCTTCGCGGTCCTCGCCGTGCCGGTGCTGCTGCCCCTCGGCCCCCGGCTGCTGTCGGCGACGGTCTGCGGGATCGCCGCGGCCGAGTCGGCGGCGGCCGGGGTCCTCGCGGACGGCGGCGGGTGGCTGCGCGTGCCGGACCCCACCGAGGCGGCCGCGCTGCTGTGGCAGGCGGTCGTCGTCACCGTCGTCGGGTTCGTCTGCTGGTACACGGGCATGCAGCGCATCGGCGCGGAGCGCGCCACGCTCTTCTCCGGCCTCATCCCCGTCGCCGCCGCCTGCACCGCGCCGCTCGTGGGTACGGGGTCCTACGGTGCCGCCCAGGGCGTCGGCAGTGCCCTCGTGGGTGCCGGAGTCGCCCTGGGGTCCGGGGCGTTGACCGCGCGGAGGTGTCGCTCAGCGGCTGCCGTCCAGGATGACGCGCGCCACCAGGGCGGGATCGTCGTTCATGGGGACGTGGCCGCAGCCGGGCAGGCGGACCAGGCGGGCGCGGGGGATGATCTGCTTGGCACGGACGCCCTGGCGCCGGACCAGCAGCCGGTCCCGGGTGCCCCACGCGACGGTGACGGGGACGTCCGGTACGTCGTCCGTGAACTGGACGGTGCTGCCGGCCCTGAGGGTCTCGGCGAAGCCCTCGGCGCGGGCCAGCGCGAGCGTCTCGGCGACGACGGCCTCCGGTGAACGGCGGCCGGGGCGCGCGTAGATGCTGCTCGTCAGCACCGTGCGTCCGGCGGCGGTGCGGGAGAGGCGTTCCACCAGGGGCAGCGGCAGGCGTCGGGCGGCCTGCCGCATCGCCGTCAGCACACCGAAGGCGTACCGCCGTTCGGCCCGGGTCCAGAACCCGGCGGGCGACAGCGCCGTGACGGACCGCACGGCCCTGTCGCGGCCCAGCCCGAGGGCCAGCAGCCCGCCCAGGGAGTTGCCGGCCACGTGCGGGCGGCCGAGCTCCAGGGCCGCGCAGAGCGCGCTCAGCGCGGAGTTCATCGTCGCGAGGTCGTGCGGGAGCCCGTCGGGCAGCACCGGGGACTCGCCGAACCCGGGGAGGTCCACGGCTATCACGTCACGCTCCGCCGCCAGGATGTGGACGACCGGGTCCCACGCCTGCCGGTGGTGGCCTATGCCGTGCAGCAGGAGAAGCGGCTCGCCGGTGCCCACGCGCGCGTAGGACAGGCTCACGGACCGGGGGCCGTGGGGGGAGGGGACGTCGAAGGAGACCGTGGCGGACATGATTGCTGCTCCTCGCCTGGGACACGCTGACGGACGCTTTCGTAGACAGCTTGTCAGCAACTGCTACTGACGGGTAGCCCCCGTGAAGCCCTCGTCGTGCCGACGGGGGCTTCGCCGTCGTGCGCCGGTTCGTCCGTGGGGGGCGGAACCCCGGCCCTCATCCGTGTGTCACCGGCGTCACCCGGCACGAACGCCTCGTGAACGCTTCGCGGCACGGCGCCTGTGCAATCCGTAAGGGATCGAGGATTGGTCTTGACCAAGGGTGGGGCCCGTCCTATGGTCGCAGGGATAGTGCAGGAACCTTTAATAAACAAGGGCGCTAAAACGCCGCCGGGCCACGGCGATTGCGGAGGACAGGGTGGGGACCACGCAGCTGGAAACGGTGCCGGAGCCTAAGTACTGGCATCTCAAGACCGTGCTCAGCGAGGCACTCGACTCCGAGTTCTCGGTGGGCGAGATCCTGCCCAACGAGCGTGACCTCGCGGCCCGCTTCGGGGTCGCGCGCGCCACGCTGCGCCAGGCCCTCGAACAGCTCGAGCTGGAAGGCCGGCTCCAGCGCCGGCGCGGGGTGGGCACCACCGTCGCGCCGCCGCGCGTGGGCGTCGCCGTCGGGTCCGAGCAGCACACCTGGCCCGGCGGGGCCGGCGACGCCTGGCAGCCCGCGGACTGCACGCTGGCCGTGCCGCCCGCGCCGGTGGCCGCCATGCTGGAGACGGACCGCGACGAGGCCGTGCACACCGTGCGGCGGTCACGCGTGACGCACGGGCAGCCGGTCGCCGCCGAACTGCTCTACGTGCCGGCCTCCTCGGTGCCGGACCTCACCTCCATCGACGCGCCCTCGGGTCCGGCACGCGCGCGTGCCGTGCTCCGCGAACTCCAGCGCCTCGGGCTGGAGAGCCAGGACCGCGCGGTGGAACTGGGCTCCGCCCGCGCGGACGACGCCAAGGAACTCGACCGCCTCCCCGGGGCACCCGTCCTCGTCGTCACGACCCGGTTCTTCGCCGAGGGGCGCACCGCGGCCGTCTCGCTGGCCACCTACCGCGCCGACACCTGCCGGCTGACCTTCGGGGACTCCGGCGGCGTGGAGATCCACCACGACCCGGAGCGCCGCGCCTCCTGAACCACCGGCACCCGGCGCCCGTACGCGGCCCCGCCGCACGAGCCGCACACGTCACGCCCCGGCCCGCGGGGCGTGACGTTTCTCGTCCGCCGCGGGGCGTCAGCGACGTGCGGTGACCGTCCCCTCCACCGCGAACAACTGCTCCTCCACGTGGTCGAGGGCCAGCCGCAGCGCCCCCGTCGCGACCGCCGCCTCGCCCAGCAGGGACAGCGCCACCTTCGGCGGACGCAGACAGTAGCGGGCCAACTCCCGTCGCAGCGGCTCCAGTACGCCGTCCAGACCGGCCGCCCAGCCGCCGATCACGACCAGCTCGGGGTCGAGCGCCAGCACGAGCGCGGCGACGTCGTGGACCAGCCGCTGGATGTAACGGTCCACGGCGGCACGGGCCCGCGTATCGCCCTCGCGCGCGAGGGCGAAGACATCGGCGACGGCCTGCTCGTCGAGGGGATGCAGCGGCTCGTCCGTCGTCGACAGCAGCGTCTCCGGCGTCGCCCCGCGGCCCAGCAGATGCAGCGCCCCGATCTCCCCGGCGGCGCCGCCGTAGCCCCGGTGCAGCCGCCCGCCGATCAGCGATCCGGCGCCCGGGCTCAGGCCGGCCAGCACGAACACGATGTCGTCGGACTCCGTCGCCGAGCCCTTCCAGTGCTCGGCGACCGCCGCCGCGTTCGCGTCGTTCTCGACCAGCACCGGGCACTTGAAGGACCGGCTCAGCCGCTCACCGAGACGCAGGCCCGTCCACTCCGGCAGCGCCGTGCCGAGACGTACGGTGCCGTCCGCCTCGACGATTCCGGGGCTGCCCACGCCCACCGCCCGCAGGGAGCTGCGCGCGACGCCCGCCCGGCGCAGCAGTTCGGCCACCGCGCCGCGCAGCCGCTCCAGCCGCTCGTCCGCGGGAGCGGTCTCCTCGACGTCCTTGGAGATGGCGCCCAGTACCCGGCCGTCCAGGTCGGCGAGGAGCGCGGCGACCCGGTGCGGGCCGATCTCCAGGCCCAGCAGGTGCCCGGCCTCGGCCCGGAACCTGAACCGCCTCGCCGGGCGCCCCTGACGCCGCGCGGCACTGTCGTCGGCCGCCTTCTCGACGACCAGCCCGCCCTCGATCAGCCCCTCGACGACGCCCTCGACCGTGGGCCGGGACAGCCCGGTCACCCGGGTGATCTCGGTGAGCGTCGCGCAGTCCGTGGCACGCAGTGCGTGCAGCACGACCGCGGAATTGATCCTTCGCAGCAGAGAGGGGTCCCCGCCGGTCAACTGCCCCAACGTCTTTCCTCCCAGCTCGTGCGCGTGTTGGCCGGATCGTACTCGGCGCGGCGGGCCCCGGCGAGTGCCGGGACCCCCACGTCGACCGGCGGGTCCCTTTCAGCCGGGTGACACGAACCCCGACTCGTACGCCGTGATGACGGCCTGCGTGCGGTCCCTGGCGCCCTGGACGAGTCGGACAGCGCGTCCGACCCGCTCTTCTCGGCGCTGTTCGGCGTCAGCTTCGGGCAGATCGCGGCGATCGCCTTCGGCGCCCGGGCCGTCTCGGCCGAGTTCCGCCGCGGTGCGCTGCGGGTCTCGCTCACCGCGGTGCCGGACCGGTCGCGCCGGTTCGCGGCCAAGGCACTGGCGGTCGCCGTACCGGCGCTGGCCGTCGGCCTGGTCGCGGGAGGTGCCGGGCTGGCCGTGGACCGAGGTCGCCGTCACCGCCGCCTGGGCGGTCGCCGCCCTGTGCGCGGGAGCGTGGAGCGTACGACGCCGGGACGCCTGACCCTCGCGAAGGCCGCTCCCGTCGGGGCCCGTGTGCAGCGGCTGACGGGCCGCCAATTGTCAGTGGGGGCCGGTTTACTGGACAACATGACCATCGCGCGGCAACTCGCCACGATCGACCGGCTGTGCTCCGAGGCCTTTCCCGCGGAGCACGGCCGGTCAGACGTCGGCACCGGGGGACCGGGCTACCACCTGGCCGAGCTGGCCACGAGCGGCGACTTCTGGGAGGACGACGGCACGGGCCGGGAGGAGACGGAGGAACAGTACGAGGCCGACCGGGACGGACTCACCGAGCGGCTCACCGGGCGGTGGGGGAGCCCGCAGCGCTTCTCACTGGCGAGCGTCCTGGAGCGGTCGGCCGACGGGGAGGAGATACCGGAGCCGTGGGGCACGCTGAGTGCGCACGTGCCGGACCTGCACCTCTGGAAGGAGGACCGGCACGGCCGCTGGGTCGCGCTCGGGGTCTCCCAGTGGGACAAGGAGCTCCCGTTCCAACTTCTGGCCCTGGTCACGGACATAGACCCGCCCTGACCCGCGGGCCGTGGTTCCTGGCGTGCGTGTGGAGCGGGTTCCTGGCATGCGTGTCGTGGGTTTCTGTCGTGCGGCAGTGCGGCGCTGCGGGCGGCCATGCGGCCACGGACGGCGTGGGTGGCCTAGGGCCTGTCGTTTGGATCAGGCTGGCTGTGACCGACGGTTCGTCCTGACCGGCCCGAGCGGGGTCTGGCGTGTGCAGCTGCAAGGCGGAGGAGGGAGTCGACGCGGAGCGTCGGCGACCGACGACAACGCCGCAGATGTGCGTGCCAGACCCCGCGACGCCGGCATGATCCAAACGACAGGCCCTAGGCGCCGGCGTCTGCCGTCTCCCGCAGGAGCGCGAACTCCTCCGCCATCGTCGCGGCCGTCCAATGGGCGTTCAGTCCGCTCGGGTTGGGCAGCACCCACACGCGGCTGTTCCCGATCGTCCGCTCCTGCGGCCCCACCTTCGCCCTGCGGTCGTCGAACGCGGCGCGGTACGCGGTGACGCCGACCACCGCCAGCCAGCGGGGACGCAGCCGTTCCACCTTGGCGCCGAGCAGCCGGCCGCCCTCGCGGTACTCCTCGGCGGTCAGCTCGTCGGCCCGTGCCGTCGCCCGGGCCACCACGTTCGTGATGCCGAGCCCGTACGAGAGCAACTCGTCCTGCTCGGACGGCTTCAGCAACCGCGGTGTGAAACCCGACAGGTGCAGCACGGGCCAGAAGCGGTTGCCCGGCCGGGCGAAGTGATGACCGGTGGCTGCCGTCATCAGGCCGGGGTTGATGCCGCAGAACAGGACGCGGAGGCCGTCCGCGACGACATCCGGCACCAGGCGGTCGCGGGCGGCCTCCAGCTCCGCCGGAGTGAACCGGGTCAGAGGATCGCCCCCGGCGTGTAGCCCGCGGCCTGCGGGTACCGCTTCACGATCTCCTCGATCCGGCTGACGACGACGGCCACCTGGTCGGCGGCGGCCCCCGTGAAGGACAGCTTGTCGGCCATCAGCTCGTCGAGCCGCGCACGGTCCAGCGGGATGCGCTCGTCCGCGGCGAGCTTGTCGAGCAGCTCGTTGCGCTCGGCGCCCTGCTCGCGCATGGCGAGGGCGGAGGCGACGGCGTTCTCCTTGATCGCCTCGTGCGCGACCTCGCGGCCGACACCCGCCCGCACCGCGCCCATGAGGACCTTCGTGGTCGCGAGGAAGGGCAGGTAGCGGTCCAGCTCGCGGGCGACGACGGCCGGGAAGGCGCCGAACTCGTCGAGGACGGTCAGGAAGGTCTCCAGCAGGCCGTCCAGAGCGAAGAACGCGTCCGGCAGCGCGACCCGGCGCACCACCGAGCACGACACGTCGCCCTCGTTCCACTGGTCGCCCGCCAGCTCGCCCGTCATGGAGGCGTAGCCCCTCAGAATCACCATCAGGCCGTTGACGCGCTCGCAGGAGCGGGTGTTCATCTTGTGCGGCATCGCCGACGAGCCGACCTGGCCCGGCTTGAAGCCCTCGGTGACCAGCTCGTGCCCGGCCATCAGCCGGATCGTCTTGGCCAGCGAGGACGGGGCGGCCGCCAGCTGCACCAGCGCGGTCACCACCTCGTAGTCGAGGGAGCGCGGGTAGACCTGGCCGACGGACGTGAACGCCTGCGAGAAGCCGAGGTGCCCGGCGATGCGCTGCTCCAGGTCGGCGAGCTTCGAGGCGTCGCCGCCGAGCAGGTCGAGCATGTCCTGGGCCGTGCCGACCGGGCCCTTGATGCCGCGCAGCGGGTAGCGGGTGAGCAGTTCCTCGACCCGGGCGTGGGCGACGAGCAGTTCGTCGGCGGCGGTCGCGAAGCGCTTGCCGAGGGTCGTGGCCTGCGCGGCCACGTTGTGCGAGCGGCCGGCCATGACCAGCTCGCCGTACTCGCCCGCCAGCTTGCCGAGACGCGCCAGCACGGCCACCGTACGGTCGCGCACGAGCTCGAGCGAGAGCCGGATCTGGAGCTGTTCGACGTTCTCCGTGAGGTCCCGGGACGTCATGCCCTTGTGCACGTGCTCGTGCCCGGCGAGATCGTTGAACTCCTCGATCCGCGCCTTGACGTCGTGCCGCGTGACCTTCTCGCGCTCCGCGATCGAGGCCAGGTCGACCTGGTCGAGCACGCGCTCGTAGTCGGCGAGGGCGGCGTCCGGCACCTCGATCCCGAGGTCCTTCTGGGCCCGCAGCACGGCGAGCCAGAGCTGACGCTCCAGCTTGACCTTCTGCTCGGGGGACCAGAGCGTGGCGAGCTCGGCGGAGGCGTAGCGTCCGGCGAGGACGTTCGGGATACGGGGCTTTGCAGGCGCGGCAGTCACGTGTACGGATTCTACTGGCGATTCGTGCAGGCCAGCGCCGCGGGGTTGTTCGTCGGAAGCTACGAGTCCGTCGTGGCCGGCGGGCGCGGTGCCGCCCACCCCGCCGGCTCCGCCCCTCCCCGCCGGAGACGCCCCGCCTACGCGTCCGGCCTCTCCCACGGCAGCAGGTCGGGCCGTTTGGCCGGCAGGCCGTCGCCGGACGAGCGGCCGGTCAGCCGGCGTCCGATCCACGGCAGCAGATGCTGACGGGCGAAACGGACGTCAGCGGTGCGGCGGGCGATCCAGCCGGGCGGCGGGCTGGGCGGTATCGGCGCGTGCCAGTCCGCGTCCTGCGGGTCGTAGCCGAGTGACTGCCAGACCGCCTCGGCGACCCGCTGGTGGCCCTCGGACGTGAGATGGAGCCGGTCCACGTGCCACAGGCGGGGGTCGGAGAGCGAGGCGGCCCCGTACAGATCGACGACGAGCGCGCCGTGCCGGGCCGCGAGGTCGTCGATGCAGGTGAACAACTCCTCCATGCGCGGCCGGAACCGTTCGAGCACCGGGCCGTTGCGGCCGGGGCTGCGCATGAGCACGAGCTGTTTGCAGGAGGGGGCGAGCCGTTCGACGGCCTCCTCCAGGAGCGCGCGGACCCGGCCCATGTCGCACTTGGGCCGCAGCGTGTCATTGAGGCCGCCGACCAGCGTGATCACGTCGGGTTCCATGGCGGAGGCCAGCGGCACCTGCTCGTCGACGATCTGCCGGATCAGCTTGCCGCGCACCGCGAGATTGGCGTACCGGAAGCCGGGTGTGTGGGCGGCCATCCGGGCGGCGAGGAGGTCCGCCCAGCCCCGGTACGAGCCGTCGGGCAGCAGGTCCGACATGCCCTCGGTGAAGGAGTCGCCGACCGCGACAAGGCTGGAGTAGGTGGGGTTCGTCTGCATGGCGAAAGCGATGGTAACGCGGCTCCATACCCGCCGGTCGGTCGCCCTGCCGCCACGGGCGGCCGAACGGCGGGGCCGGGCTGCCCGGCGGTACGGCGTGGCGCGGCCAGGGGGTACGGCGCCGCACGAACGGCCGTGTGACAGCGTGTTGCCCCGGGGGCGCCCTTTCTACAGCGTTCCCCGGTGGCCCCCCCACCGCCGATGCGCCTAGCAGAAGGGCCGAACGCCCGTATCAGCGCCCCCCTTCTTCCCC
>NZ_JBWKDS010000055.1:15070-47304 GCF_056435845.1 Streptomyces sp. NPDC043867
GGGGGGATTGGCGGGGGGTGATGTCCACCAAGGAATGGCTGTGTGCCGTTTTGTTCCCCGGTGCCCCCCTGTGGGACGCCTCAATCGGTACCCCCCGCAACCGCCGATGCGCCGATCAGACGGGCCGACCGCCCGTATCAGCGCACCCCTGCGTCCGCCCGGCCCGGCCGCGCATCACACCACCGATCCGCCGCCGTCACACCGCCCACCACCGCGAGCCGGGCTCAGGTCCCAGCGGGCCGGCTCCGGCCCCAGCCCAGCGGGTCAGCCCGGGGCCCTACGGGCCGGACCGGTCACCGCGGGGCATCGGGGCGTCGCGGCGTCGCGGCGTCGGGGCCTCGCGCCCTCGGGGCCTCGGGGCCTCGCGGCCTCGGGGCCTCGCGGCCTCGCGGCGAGACCGTCGCCCACCCACCCGCAGCACCCCGTACCCGGACGCCCGCCCCGCACCGGCTACACAGGCTGTCCGAACAGTTCCCGCAGGACGTCCTCCATGGTCACCAGACCCGACAGGCGCCCGTCCTCGCCGAGTACCGCCGCCAGGTGCGTGCGGCTTCTGCGCATGGCCGTCAGGACATCGTCCAGCGGGGTGTCCTCGCGGACCCGCGCGATGGGGCGCATGTCCCGGACCGCGAACGGCAGGTCGCGCGGCATCACGTCGAGCGCGTCCTTGACGTGCAGATAGGCCACGATCCGGCGGCCGTCGTCCACCACGGGGAAGCGGGAGAACCCGCTCTCTGCGGACAGCCGCTCCAGCTGCTCGGCAGTGACGCCCACGCGCGCGTAGACCACGCTCTCCAGCGGGAGCACGACGTCCTGCACGGGCCGGCGGCCGAGCTCCAGGGCGTCGTGCAGCCGCTCCCTGGCCCGGTCGTCGATGAGGCCGGCCTCGCCGGAGTCCGCGACCAGGCGGGCCAGCTCGTCGTCCGAGAACGTGGCCGTGACCTCGTCCTTGACCTCCACCCTGAGCAGCTTCAGAATCCCGTTCGCGAAGGCGTTCACCGCGAAGATCACCGGGCGAAGTCCCCGGGCCAGCGCGACGAGCGGCGGCCCGAGCAGCAGCGCGGTCCGTACCGGCTCCGCCAGCGCGACGTTCTTCGGCACCATCTCGCCGAGCAGCATGTGCAGATAGGTCGCCACGGTGAGCGCGATCACGAACGACACCGCGTGCCCCGCGCCCGCGGGGACACCGACCGCGTGGAAGACGGGCTCCAGCAGGTGCGCGATCGCCGGCTCGGCCACCACGCCGAGAACCAGCGTGCACAGGGTGATGCCCAGCTGCGCGGCCGCCAGCAGCGCCGACACGTGCTCCAGGCCCCACAGCACACTGCGCGCACGGCGGTCGCCGTCCTCGGCGTGCGGCTCGATCTGGCTGCGGCGCACCGAGATCAGGGCGAACTCGCCGCCCACGAAGAACGCGTTCACCACGAGCGTGGCCAGGCCGATCAGTAGTTGTACGACGGTCATCGCGCCCCCTCCTTCTCCTCGGCACGGTGCCCGCCGTCCGGCGCGTGCAGCAGTACGCGGGCGGCGCGGCGCCCGGAGGCGTCCGTCACGTCGAGCAGCCAGCCGGCCACCTCGACGGTGTCGCCGACGGCCGGGATGCGGCCGATCTCGGCGGCGACGAGGCCTGCCAGCGTCTCGTAGGGACCGTCCGGCACCCGCAGGCCGACCCGTGCGAGCTGGTCGGTGCGGGCCGACCCGTCGGCGGAGTACAGCGTGCGGCCTTCCGGGTCCGTGCCGGCCGGGGCCAGGTCGGGCGTCTCGTGCGGGTCGTGCTCGTCCCGCACCTCCCCGACGACCTCCTCGACGATGTCCTCGAGCGTGGCGACGCCCGCGGTACCGCCGTACTCGTCGATGACGACGGCCATCGTGCGCTTGACGGCCAGCCGGTCCAGGAGCCGGTCGACGGTCAGCGACTCCGGTACGAAGAGGGGCTCGCGCGTGATGTGCGAGACGGAGGTACGCGCCCGGTGGCCGGCGGGCACGGTGAGGACGTCCTTGATGTGCACCACACCGACCACCGAGTCGAGGTTCCCGCGGTACACGGGGAACCGGGACAGGCCCGTCGCCCGCGTCGCGTTCGCCACGTCCTCGCAGGTCGCCTGGACGTCCAGGGCGATGACCTGGACGCGCGGAGTCATCACGTTCTCCGCGGAGAGGTCGGCGAGGTTGAGCGTGCGGACGAAGAGCTCAGCGGTGTCCGGCTCCAGGGCGCCCGCCTTGGCGGAGTGACGGGCGAGCGCCACGAGCTCCTTGGGGCCGCGCGCGGAGGCGAGCTCCTCCGCCGGTTCGATGCCGAAGCGGCGCACCAGCCGGTTCGCGGTGTTGTTCAGGTGGGTGATGAACGGGCGGAACGCGGCGCTGAACCAGCGCTGCGGGCTCGCCACGCGTCGGGCCACGGCGAGCGGCGACGAGATCGCCCAGTTCTTGGGCACCAGCTCGCCGATGACCATCAGGAAGACGGTCGACAGGGCCGTCCCGAGCACCAGGGCGACGGAGTGCGACGCCGACCGGGGCACGCCCGCGGCCTCCAGCGGACCGGCGATCAGCTTGGCGACGGACGGTTCGGCGAGCATGCCGACGACCAGGTTGGTCACCGTGATACCGAGCTGCGCGCCGGACAGCTGGAAGGTCAGGTTCCGTACGGCCTTGAGGGCACCGGACGCGCCGCGCTCGCCGCGCTCGACGGCGCGCTCCAGCTCGCCGCGCTCGATCGTGGTCAGCGAGAACTCGGCCGCGACGAAGGCACCACAGGCCACGGAGAGCAGGATCGCCACCAGGAGAAGGAGCACTTCGGTCATCGGGTCACCTCCGTCCCATGGTCGGCCAGGGGCGGGGGGATCGCGCGATGTCGGAGACCGGGAGGACGGCAGTGCCGCTGACCGGGAGGTTCGCCCATGGGCGGACGCTCACACCTTTCCATGCGGGAGGACGGCTGATCCGACCAATAGTAAAGGGTCGGCAAAGCGAATCACCGGGGCAGTGGTTTGACCCACCTGCGCCAGTGTTCCTCGGGCGTGTACCCCGCGGCGCGCCACGCATGATGCGCCGTCTCGTTCCGCTTCAGCACCATCGCGTCCCCGCGGCGTCCGCCGAGCCGCACGAACCGCTCCTCGGCGGCGGCCAGGAGCGCCGAGCCGATTCCGAGGCGCCGCCGCGACGGGTGCACCGCCAGCCGGTAGAGATGGCAGCGCCAGCCGTCGAAGCCCGCGATGACCGTGCCGACCAGTTCCCCGTCCCGTTCCGCGAGGATCAGCGCCTCGGGGTCGCGGCGCAGCAGCCCTTCCACGCCGTCCCGGTCGTCGCTGATGCTCGTGCCCTCGGCCGCCGTCGTCCAGAAGGCGAGCACGGTGACCAGGTCCTCAGGCGTCGCGGCCCGTATCCGCAGATCAGTCATGCCGCGATCCCACCACGGGCCCCCGCGGGTGAAACGGGGATTCCACGATCCGGACGCACGCTCGCGGAACGCTCACGCTCCCCTTCACCCGCACGCGGCCGACGCGCACCCCCTCACTCGTACGTGACCGGCTCGTACCCCCTCACTCGTGCGCGATGGCCGCCAGGACGTTCATGCGCGAGGCGCGCAGTGCGGGGAGCAGCGCGGCGACGATGCCCACGACCGCCGAACCGACCACCACCGCGACGACGGTGGTCCAGGGGATCGCGAGCGCCGTCATGCCCTGGAGCGCGAGCACCTGTTGCACGCACAGCCCCCACAGCAGACCGAGCGCGAGTCCGAGCACCGCGCCGAACACGGCGATCACCACCGACTCCAGACGGATCATCCGGCGCAGCTGACGGCGGGCCAGCCCGATCGCGCGCAGCAGACCGATCTCGCGGGTGCGTTCCACGACCGACAGGGCGAGGGTGTTGACGACGCCGAGCACGGCGATGACGATCGCGAGGCCGAGCAGCGCGTACACGAGGTAGAGCAGCACGGCGATCTGGTCGTGGATCAGCTTCTTGTAGTCGGCGAGGTCACGCACCTGGACCTGCGGATAGGGGCCGAGCGTCTTCTCCAGGCCGGAGCGCAGTCCGTCCGCGTCGGTGCCGGCCGCCGCGTTCACGTACAGCGCGGAGTCCTGGCCGTCGGGCACGTACTTCTCGATCGTCGCGAAGCCGAAGTACAGGCCGCCCTGCACGCCGAAGCCCTCGGCGGAGTCCTGGTCGGTGAAGGCGGCCGCCTCCAGTTCGGTTCTGCGCCCTCCCGGAAACTCCACGGGGATTCTGCTGCCGATCCGCACCCCGTGGTCCTTCGCGAACTCGGCGTCCATCGCGAGGTGGCCCGCGGCCAGGGCGGCCGCGGTGTCACCCCGGGCGTAGCTGACGTTGGCGACGTCGTCCAGCCGGGACTCGTAGGCCGCGGCGGTGGTCTCGACGCGTTCGCCGTCCGGCAGCCGCACCGCCACCGGCGTGAACCGCTGCCGTACGACGAGCCCGGCGCCGTCGGTGGCACGGACCTTCTCGGTGATCTCCTGCGGGAACGGCAGGAAGCTGCTGTTCTGCACCACGAAGTCGGCGCCCAGCGTCTTGTCGATCTGCTGGTCGAACGACTTGCTCATGGAGGCGCTCGCCACCGACATCCCGCCGACCAGGGCGAGACCCACCATCAAGGCGGCGGCCGTGGCCCCGGTGCGCCGGGGGTTGCGCAGCGCGTTGCGCTGGCTCATCCGGCCGACGGACCCGAACAGTGCGGGGAAGGCCGCGCCCAGCACCCGGATCACGGGCCGCACGAGCAGCGGACCGGCGATCACGGTCGCGACGAGGGTGAGGACGACGCCGAGGGCCAGCAGGGACGCCGCCGACGAGGTCGTCGTACCCGTCACGCAGCCCACGAGGGCGGCGGCACCCGCCACCCCGACGACCGTGCCGACGATCGCGCGCGTCCGCAACGGCCGCCCCACCCCGGCGATCTCGGCGTCGGCCAGGGCCGCCATCGGCGAGACGCCCGCCGCGCGGCGGGCCGGGAGATACGCGGCCAGGAAGGTGACGCCCACCCCGACGGCGTATGCCGAGAAGGGAGTCACCCACCCGATCACCATCTCGGTGGACTTCAGGTTCATGCCGAACACGCCCATGAGCTCGATCAGTCCGGCCGCCAGACCGATCCCGGCGGCGAGTCCGAGTGTCGAACCGACCAGGCCGAGCAGCGCCGCCTCGGTCAGCACGGACCGCCGCACCTGCCGCCGGTCGGCTCCGAGAGCCCGCAACAGGCCGAGTTCGCGCGTACGTTGCGCGATGAGCATGGAGAACGTGTTGACGATCAGGAAGACCCCGACGAGAACCGCGATCCCGGCGAAGCCGAGCATCACGTACTTGATCACGTCGAGGAAGCCGCCGAGCTTGGCCGCCGCTGACTCGGCCTCCTCGTCGGCAGTCTGCAACTCGTAGGTGTCGGTGCCGAGTTCGGCGGCGATGCGCTGCTTGAGCGCGGCGTCGCCCACCCCCGGTGAGGCGATCACGGAGACGCTGGTGACCACCCCGGTCCGGCCGAGCAGTTCGGACTGCGCGGTGGGCGTGTCCAGATAGACCAGTGCGGCCCCGGGGTTGGTGGTGGTGAAGGTGGCGATTCCGACGACCCGCACCTTGAACGAGCCGGGCCGGGCGAGCACGGTCAGCGTGTCGCCGATCTTCACGTCCTTGTTCTTCGCGGTGTCCGCGTCGAGCAGCGCCTCCTCCGGACCCCGCGGCGCGTGCCCCGACGTCAGTTTCACCGGGCTGCGGTCGGTGACGAACCAGTCGGTGGCGATGGTGGGGGCGCCCGTGGTCGGTCCGACGGACTCGTTCTCGCTGTCGACGACGGTGATGTTCTCCACGGACACGTCGCCGTGCGTGCTTGCCACGCCGTCGATCTCCGCCACCCGGTCGGCGAGCGAGGCCGGCACGGTGGCGGTCGCCCCGGACGGGATCTGCGACTCGAGATCCTCCCTGGGGGACACGGTCACGTCGGCCGACGTCGAGGCGAAGAGCCGGTCGAACGTGCGGGTGACGGTGTCCGAGAAGATCAGACTGCCCGCGACGAACGCGACGGACAACACGACGGCCAGTGCCGAGAGCAGCAGCCGCCCCTTGTGTGCGAGAAAGCTCCGCAGTGTCGCCTTGAGCACGACTGCCTCAGTCCTTGTCGGGGGTCACGTCGGCGGTACCGCCGCCGGAAGGCCTGTCATGGCGGGCCGACTCCGCGCCGGAGTTCCGCCGCGCCGCCACCTCAGGGGCGCCGCCCGTCCCGTCGGTGAAGCCGGTGCGAGCCGAGTCGAAGCGCTTCATGCGCTCCAGCACGGCCTCCGCGGTCGGCCGCGCCATCTCGTCCACGATCCGCCCGTCGCCCAGGAAGAGCACGAGGTCGGAGTGGGCGGCGGCGCCGGGATCGTGCGTGACCATGACGACCGTCTGCCCGAGGTCGTCCACCGCCTCGCGCAGGAACCCGAGCACCTCGAGTCCGGCGCGCGAGTCGAGATTGCCGGTGGGCTCGTCCGCGAAGATCAGCTCGGGGCGGGAGGCGAGCGCGCGGGCGCAGGCGACGCGCTGCTGCTGTCCGCCGGACAGCTGTGCGGGACGGTGCTTCAGCCGGTCGCGCAGGCCCAGCGTGTCGATGACCTGGTCCAGCCACTTCTGATCCGGCTTCCGCCCGGCGATGTCCATGGGCAGGGTGATGTTCTCGGCCGCGTTCAGCGTCGGGATCAGGTTGAACGACTGGAACATGAAGCCGATCCGGTCCCTCCGCAGCCGGGTCAGTTCGCGTTCCTTCAGGCCGGTGATCTCGGTGTCCCCGAGCCACACCTGACCCGCCGAGACGGTGTCGAGCCCGGCCAGGCAGTGCATGAGCGTGGACTTTCCCGAACCCGAGGGGCCCATGACGGCGGTGAACCGGCCGCGCGCGATGTCCACGTCGACCGAGTCGAGAGCGAGCACGGTCGTCTCGCCGGAGCCGTACGCCTTGGTCAGTGCGCGGGCGCGGGCCGCGGTCCCGTCGGCGTCCGCCGGCCCGGCGGCACGCTCCGCTGCGGGTATGGACAAGGCCGCCTCCCGGTCATCGACGTGCCGACTCCTTCGTCCCGGCCGAGCGTAGGGCGACAGGGGGCCCGCCCGGTATCCTCCCGAAGTGCCGGACGTTCTCCGCCCCAGGTCTGGCCCCCGACACTCGTGTAAGGGGCACTTTTCACCTCCGGGTGGACGCCGCGCGCCCTTGCCGCTGCTAGCGCTTCGGCGCTAGCTTCGAGGTATGGCGAAGACCCAGCTGAACGTTCGGGTGGACGAGGGCACCGCCCGTGCCGCCCGTGAGCGTGCCCTGGAGCGCGGCATGAGCGTGAATCGCTACATCGAAGAGCTGGTCAGACAGGACGCCGGAGAGGCGGGCCACACCTTCGTGGACGCCGCGGCCGACTTCATGAAGCAGTACGAGACCGTCTTCGCCGAGGAATTCGGCGCGGAGCGTGAGGGCAAGCGCGAAGGTCGTCGTTGATCCGTTGAGCCACCTCAGAATCGATCTCGCCTGGCTCCTCATGATCGCCGAACAGAAGACGCCCGGAGATCCCCAGGTCACCGACTGGGGCGCCCTCGTGGCCGCCGTGAGCCGCCACGAGGCGGAGATATTCGGCACCCCCGTCTACGACAGCCCGCACGCCCGCGCCGCGGCGCTGCTCCAACTCCTGCTGCACGTACCGGCCCTGGAGCGGTCGAACGCGCTGTTCGCCTCCGCCGTCGCGTACGCCTATCTCGTCGCCGACGGCATCAAGGTCGTCATCTCGCCCGAGCAGGTCCGCGACCTCGCCCGCCTGGTGAAGAGCGGCGAGGCCTCGGTCCAGGACATCGAGCGCGAACTGCGCCAGTGGAGCCTGTGACCCCCCCCCGGGCCCCTGGGGCCGGCGGGCTACGGCGCCTCGCCGTCCGTGAACGCGTCCGCGTCCCAGGTGCCGCCCAGGCGAGGTGACAGCCAACCCGGCGCCCCGGCACGGAAGTCGGCCGGGGTCAGCGAGCCGGCTCCGGCCGGCACCGCTCCGAGCAGCGGGGCGCCGGACACCTCCGGAAGGTCGGCCAGGTTGCAACGGCACGCCAGATCGGGGGAGTCGGGCCAGCTGCCGATCACGACGCCCGCGAAGTCGATGCCGCGACCGCGCAGCTCGTGGGCGGTGAGCTCCGTCGTGTTCAGGGTGCCGAGACCGGCCGAGGCGACGACCAGCACCGGCGCGCCCATCAGCCGCGCCGCGTCCGCCAGCGTTCCGCCCGCCTCGTCGAACCGTACGAGCAGCCCGCCCGCGCCCTCGACCAGGACGAGGTCGTGATCCGTGGCCAGTTCGGCGGCCGCGTCCGCGACCTCCTTGGGCCGCACCGGCGCGAGGCCGGCCCGGCGGGCCGCCGTCGCGGGCGCCAACGGCTCCGGATAGCGGGCGAGTTCGAGCGTCGTCACCCGCCCGGCGAGCCGGGCCACCTCGTCGGCGTCCCCGCGCTCGTCCGGCCCCACCCCCGTCTGGGCGGGCTTGAGCACCGCCACCGACCGCCCGGCCGCGACCGCGGCCGCGGCGACGGCGGCGGTCGTGACGGTCTTGCCGACCTCCGTGCCGGTTCCCGTGATCACCAGTACCGGTGTGTCCCGCATGTCATCCCTCCCGTGCCGCCGCGCACACCGCGCGGGTGATGCGTGCCAGATCCGTGTCGCTCGTGACGTACGGAGGCATCGTGTAGATGAGATCCCGGAACGGCCGCAGCCACACACCCTCGCGCACGGCCGCCCGGGTCGCCGCCTCCATGTCGACGGCGTGGTCCAGCTGGATCACGCCGATGGCGCCGAGCACCCGGACGTCCCGCACGCCCGGCAGCTCCGCCGCGGGCGCGAGTCCCTCCCGCAGCCCGCTCTCGACGCGTTCGACCTCGCTCCGCCAGTCCTGCCCGAGCAGCAGGTCGATGGAGGCGCAGGCCACGGCCGCCGCCAGCGGGTTCCCCATGAACGTGGGCCCGTGGGCGAGCACCGGGACCTCGCCCCGCGAGATGCCGTCGGCCACCCGGGCCGTGCACAGCGTCGCCGCCATCGTCAGATAGCCGCCGGTCAGCGCCTTGCCGACGCACATCACGTCCGGTGTCACACCGGCGTGCTCCGCCGCGAACAGCGTGCCCGTGCGGCCGAACGCGGTCGCGATCTCGTCGAAGACGAGCAGCACGTCGTGCGCGTCGCACGCCTCGCGCAGCACCCGCAGATACGCGGGGGAGTGGAACCGCATCCCGCCCGCGCCCTGCACCACCGGTTCCACGATCACCGCGGCCAGCTCGTCCGCGTGCCGCTCGATCAGGTCGCGCAGATGGTCCGCGTACGACTCCTCGTACGCCACCGGCGGAGCGTCCGCGAACACCTGCCGCTGGAGCACCCCCTGCCACAGCCCGTGCATCCCGCCGTCGGGGTCGCACACGGACATCGGCTGCCAGGTGTCGCCGTGGTAACCGCCGCGCCAGGTCAGCATCCGCTGTTTGCCGGGGCGGCCGAGCGAACGCCAGTGCTGGAGGCACATCTTGACGGCGACCTCGACCGAGACCGAACCGGAGTCGGCGAGGAAGACGTGCTCCAGGCCCTCGGGGGACATGTCGACAAGCCGCTTCGCCAGCCGTACGGCCGGCTCGTGGGTGAGCCCGCCGAACATGACGTGGCTCATGCGCTCCAGCTGGCCGCGGACCGCGTCGTTCAGCACCGGGTGGTTGTAGCCGTGGATCGCCGCCCACCAGGACGACATCCCGTCGATCAGTTCACCGGACCCGTCGGCCATCTTCAGCCGCACGCCGCTCGCCGCCTCCACGACGAGCGGCTCCTGCCGGCCCGGCATGGGTCCGTAGGGGTGCCAGACGTGCCGGCGGTCCAGGTCGAGCAGTTCCGGCACGGACAGCTCAGGCATTGGGCGCGAGGTCCGTTCCGGCGCCCCGCCGACGTACCGCGACGAGGTCCGTCCGCGCCTCGCCCGCCTGCGGCGCGGGCGCGGAGCCGCAGACCCCGCCGCCCTCGTGCGAGCCGCAGCCCGCCGCCTCGTGGGATCCGCAGCCCGCGGAGCCGTGCGAGCCGCAGCCCGCGCCCTCCGCGGACCCGCAGCCGCCGGCCGCCGCCCGGTGCTCGGGGAGCGTGACCTCACCCGCGCCCTCCACCTCGAACCCGGCGTCCGCGATCATCTCCAGGTCGGCCTTGCCCGCCTGGCCCTCGCTGGTGAGGTAGTCGCCGAGGAAGATCGAGTTGGCCAGGTGCAGCGCGAGCGGCTGCATCGTGCGCAGATGGACCTCGCGGCCGCCCGCGATGCGGACCTCGACGTCGGGGCAGACGAAGCGGACCATCGCGAGGATGCGCAGGCAGCGCTGCGGGCTCAGGTTCCACTCCTTCGCGAGCGGAGTGCCCTCGAAGGGGATCAGGAAGTTCACCGGCACGGAGTCGGGGTCGAGATCGCGCAGCGCGTAGACGACGTCGACCAGATCCTCGTCGCTCTCGCCCATGCCCGCGATCAGACCGGAGCAGGCGGACAGCCCGGCCGCGTGCGCCTTGTGGACCGTGTCCACCCGGTCGGCGTACGTGTGCGTGGTCGTGATCTCCCCGTACGTCCCCTCGGACGTGTTCAGGTTGTGGTTGTAGGCGTCCGCGCCCGCCTCGCGCAGCCGCTCGGCCTGCCCGTCGGAGAGCAGACCGAGGCAGGCGCACACCTCGACGCTCTCGTTCTGGTCCTTGATCGCCTTGATGGTGTCGGAGACCCGGTCGACGTCACGGTCCGTCGGACCGCGCCCGCTCGCCACCAGACAGACGCGCTTGGCGCCCCCCGCCAGGCCCGCCGCCGCGGCCTGCGAGGCCTCGTCCGGCTTGAGCCAGGTGTACTTCAGGATCTCGGCCTTCGACCCGAGCCGCTGCGAACAGTAGGAGCAGTCCTCGGGGCACAGCCCCGACTTCAGGTTGACCAGATAGTTGAGTTTCACCCGTCGGCCGAACCAGTGCCGGCGCACCTTGCCCGCCGCCGCCACCACATCGAGCAGCTCGTCGTCGGACGTGGCCAGCACGGCCAGAGCTTCGTCCCGGGTCGGCAGCTCGCGCCGAAGCCCCTTGTCCACCAGCGTGTTCAGCAGGTCCATGAGGGTCGATCCTGGCCTATGCGACCGCCCGGGGCCAAGGAGACTTTGCACAAGAGAGACCGTTCGAGGTGTGGGTATTGCCACATCCTGGGCAGCGGGCCCGGCGGCTAGGGTCTGTCCACTGCCTACAAAACGACAGGGCCCGGAGGCTCCAGCATGGCCGGATCGCCGTTCGCATGGATCGACGAGCAGGCGCACCGGCGCCGCCGGGCGGGTCTGGTCCGCACGCTGCGCCCGCGCCCCGCCGAGTCGCCGCTCCTCGACCTCGCGAGCAACGACTACCTCGGGCTGGCACGGCATCCGGAGATCACCGAGGCCGCGGCGGAGGCCGCGCGGCGCTGGGGCGGCGGCGCCACCGGTTCCCGGCTGGTCACGGGCACGACGGAGCTGCACGGTGAACTCGAGCGCGAGCTGGCCGCCTTCTGCGGCTTCGAGGCCGCCCTGGTCTTCTCCTCGGGCTACGCCGCGAACCTCGCCGCCGTCACCGCGCTCGCGCCGCACGGCTCCCTCATCGTCTCCGACGCGGGCAACCACGCGTCGCTGATCGACGGCTGCCGGCTGGCCCGCGGGACGACACAGGTCGTCGCGCACACCGACCCGGAGGCCGTCCGCAAAGCCCTCGGCACCCACCAAGGGCCCGCCGTCGCCGTCTCGGACACCGTCTTCTCGGTGGACGGGGACGCGGCACCGCTGGCCGGGCTCGCCGCCGCCTGCCGGGAGCACGGCGCGGGACTCGTCCTCGACGACGCGCACGGCCTCGGCGTGCTCGGCGACGGCGGCCGGGGCGCCGCGCAGGCGTCCGGCCTCGCGGGCGCGCCCGACGTCGTCGTGACCGTCACGCTCTCCAAGTCGTTCGGCAGCCAGGGCGGCGCGGTGCTCGGGCCCGCACCGGTCATCGACCACCTGGTCAACGCGGCCCGGACGTTCATCTTCGACACCGGCCTCGCACCGGCCGCCGCGGGTGCGGCCCTCGCTGCGCTGCGCCTGCTGCGCCGCGAGCCGGACCGGGCCGCGCGGGCCCGTCGGGTCGCGACGATCCTGCACACCCGCCTGACGGCCGAGGGCCTCGAGGCGGTCCGGCCGGACGCTGCGGTGGTGTCCGTGCGGGCGCCGTCCCCGGAGCGGGCGGTGGCCTGGGCGGCCGACTGCCGGGAGGCGGGTCTCGCCGTCGGCTGCTTCCGCCCGCCGTCCGTGCCCGACGGCATCTCGCGGCTGCGGCTGACCGCCCGCGCCGATCTCACGGAGGACCAGATCGAGCACGCCGTACGGGTGATCAGCCGGACGAGGTGAACACGGCCGGGGCCGTCCCACGGTGGGGGATCAGCCCAGCGCGGCGATGAATTCCTCCCACGCGGCGGGGGCGAGGAGCAGGGCGGGCCCCGCGGTGTTCTTCGAGTCGCGGACGGCCACGAGCCCGGCCCACGGGCCCGGCCCCGGTCGCGCGGTCTCGACGCAGTTGTTCATTCCGGTGCTGCGGCTGCTGCGCAGCCACCGCACTCCGTGCAGGGACGTACTGGATCGTACGGACCGAGGCGGTGCCGACATGATGCCTCCTCACGCGCCGTCACGTGTCGCGGCGATGTAGTCCACGGAGTCCTCGGGCGAAAGAGCGTGCGTCCGAAGGGTGTTGAAGGCCTCGGTGTAGGCCTGGAGGTCTTCTTTCCGTTCGAGGTGGAGGCTACTCGTCATGTGGTCAAGAACAACCACATCCAGATCAGAAGTGTTCGGAAATGAGAAGATAACGAAAGGCCCGCTGATCCCGACGTGGGCTCCGGACGCGAACGGCAGCACCTGGAGCCGTACGTGAGGAAGGCGTGCCGCCTCCAGGAGCCGTTCCAGCTGCCGTTGCATCACCGCGCGTCCGCCGACGGCCCGCCGCAGCACGGCCTCGTCCAGCACGGCGCTCAGTTCCAGGGGCGGACGCGAACGCAGCACGTCCTGCCGGGCCAGCCGCACCTCCACCAGCGCGTTCAGCTTGCCGTCCTCCACACCCTCCACGGCGGCCCGGGTGACCGCACGGGCGTACTCCGGCGTCTGCAGCAGGCCCGGCACCACGCAGGTCTCCAGCGTGCGCATGGCACTCGCCTGCGACTCCAGGCTGATGAAGTCGCGGTACGTCGGCGGGAGCACGCCGCGGTAGGCGTGCCACCAGTGGCGCCCGTCGCCGTCGGAGCCGGCCAGGCCGACGAGCAGTTCGCGCAGTTCGGGGCTCTGGACGCCGTACGCGTCGAGGAGCCGCCGTACGTCGGACGGCTTCGCGCCGCTGGTGCCGGTCTCGATCCGGCTCACCTTCGACTGGTGCCAGCCGACCAGCCGGGCCGCCTCGCCGCTGGTGAGCCCCGCCCGGCCGCGCAGGACGCGCAGTTCGGCGCCGAGCTTGCGGCGCCGCACCGCTGGACCGTGTCGCATGGCCGCCTCCTTCCGCCCGGTGAGCGGCGTTCCCGGCGACGGTAGAGGATGCGCCCGGTGCCCGGCCGAACGGGCACGTTCGCGCAGAGTTCACCGCATCGAGCGACAGATATATGCATATCCCGGTGGATCGCGCCCGTGAGGGGTGCGGCGGTGGCAGTCTGGCGCGAAGCACCGGTCCGGGACCGTACTCGAATCAGCCGCTCCGTGTCGGACTACGGGTCCCGTGGGAAAGGGACGATGTCGCCATGGCAGATCACCAGGAAGCATCCGTCACTCTGCCGAGCGATCCCGCATCGGTCTCCGCGGCCCGGACCTACGTCATCGGCGTCCTCGCCGACTGGGGCCTGCCGAGGGGCACGGAGGCCGCCGAGACCGTACGCCTGATCGTGTCCGAGCTCGCCACCAACGCCGTCCAGCACACCCTCGGGCAGTCTCCGACCTTCACCGTCGACGTCACGCTCGAGCGTGACGAACAGCTGCGCATCGGAGTCACCGACAGCCACCCGCGGTTCCCGAAGCGTCTGCCGGCCGCCGTCCAGCAGGACAACGGCCGGGGGCTGGTCATCATCCGCTGGCTGACCGCCGAGTGCGGCGGCAGGGTGAGCGTGCGGCCCACCCGCGAGGGCGGCAAGACGGTCGTGATCGAGCTGCCGTGGTCGCTCCCGGCCCGGCCGGTGACCCCGGGGCAGGAACCCTGAAGCCGCGACCCGGCAGCCGCGCCGCCAGGGCCGTGGCGGCCCTCGCGACATGGCAGCCGCGCCGTCAGGGCCGTGGCGGCCCTCACGGGCGCCGGCCCGGACCTTCGTGCTCCCGAGCCCCCGAGGAAGCTCTTCTCGCCCGGAGGGTGCGCCGCACGAGCCGGGGCAGGACGCCCCACAGCGCCGCGCAGACGACCAGCGTGCCGGCCGCCGCGGCGATTCCGCCGCCCCGGCCCAGGGTCACGTCGACGACGAGCAGGACGGAGCCGGTGAACGCCAGCATCAGGACGCACAGCCCGGCCGTGGCCAGATGGGAGGAGACCCGCACGATGGTGGCCTTGGCGTTCTGCTGGAACAGCGACCGGTGCAGGGCGGCCGGGGCCACGAAGAGGGCGGCGGCCAGCACGGCGAGCAGCAGCGTGGTGACGTACGTGACGCGCTGCACCGTGTCGAGGGTCGGGAACCGCTGGGTGAATGCCAGGGTCAGCAGGAAGGCGAAGAGGATCTGCACGCCGGTCTGGACGACGCGCAGCTCCTGGAGCAGCTCGGCGAAGTTGCGGTCGGCGCGCTCCGGGGGCGTCTCGTTCCGCGCGGAGTGAGGGTGTCGGTCGTCCATGGGCGGACGAGTATCCGTTTCGGGCCGTGTTCACCCTCCGGGGGCGACGGCGCCCGCCGCCGCCCCCGGGGAGCCGGTCAGCCGACCCGGCCGTACCAGACGCTCTTCGTCCAGATCTTCGTGAGCTTCACGACCTCTCCGGTCTTCGGGGAGTGCCAGATCCGTCCCTTCCCGGCGTAGATGCCGACGTGGTACACGTTCCGGCCCGAATGGAAGAACACGAGGTCTCCCGCCCTGCGGTGCGAGGCGGAGACGTGGTTGGTCTTGTTGTACTGCGCCGCGGCCGTACGAGGCAGCCTCTTGCCGGCCTTCTTGTACGAGTAGAGCGTGAGCCCGGAGCAGTCGAAGCGGCGCGGCCCCGTCGCGCCGTACTTGTACGGGGCACCCTTCTTGGAGGCCGCGATCTGGAGCGCCTTCGTCGCCGATGTGGCCGCGGCGGCGTCGGATGCGGCGCCGGGGACCACGAGGCTGCCGCCGACGGCGGCGATGGTGAGGGCCGAGGCCGTACCGGCCCGGGTCCACAGCGACGGGACACGATTGAGCGCAGTCATGCGCAACCCTTCGTCAGCCGCCTGTGAAGGATGACCTGTCGGATTCGGGCTGGCGAAGTAGCCCGGCCGCGATGTGCGGCTTCACCCCAAGGACCGCCCGGATCTCTCCGGCGGCCCGTCGTGCTGGGTCCTCCACTCCTGCCGATCCACTTCTGTCGACCGGTCATCCGGGCGGCGGCAGGACTCGGCGTCCGCCCGGATCGCCCCGCCGCTTCGGCGGGGGCTTGTCGTCGCAGGGATCTTCACTCATGGAAGTCCGAAAATCCGAACGGAATCGGAGATTTGTGGGGTTACTCACCACTCACCCGTTCGGGTGGACGCCCCCTGTTTCGAACGGAAGTTGGGGGTGCCGACCAAGCCCGCACCTGCGGCGGAACACTTCATTCCGCGCCTGCTCTCCACACGTTGCGCAAGTTGAGGGGGCTCATGGCCAGGGGTGCGTCTACGCCGTTGGGGGGTACGCCGTTTGGTGCGTTTGTGTCCCGGGCCGGACGTCGCGCGAAGCCGGCGCCCGTCGGCCCGGGGTGACGGCACGCCGGATGTCCGCCGTCGGCGGCAAGGTGGAGCGGGCGGCCCGTCGTTCGCCCCGGAGGACCCGCACGGTCCGCGCCAGGGGGCGGCGCGTGGACTTCGTTTTCGCCCCGTTGGTGCATCGGAGTGAGCGGCGCGGAAGGGCCGGCGGTGCCCGACGGGTATGGAACAGCCCAGTCGGCGGTCATGAGTGGATCAAGAGCTGGTTAACGTAGTTGAAACTCCGTCCAACTAGCCTGCCGATCCACGCCACCAGGGGTTTTCGTATCCGGATTGAGGCCGATCGCCCAATCTGCCTGTGTGTTACATCTATCCCGTCGCGGTGGCTGCGGCAACCGGACCCCGCACGGTCCGGGCGAGGACTGTGAGGTGGGACGCCGTGCAACTGACCCCGCACGAGCAAGAGAGGCTGCTGATCCACGTGGCCGCCGACGTGGCCGATAAGCGCCGGGCCCGCGGGCTGAGACTGAACCACCCCGAGGCCGTCGCCCTCATCACGTCGCACCTCCTGGAAGGCGCCCGTGACGGCCGTACCGTCGCCGAGCTCATGGCCTCCGGGCGCAGGCTGCTCACCCGGGACGACGTCATGGAGGGCATCCCCGAGATGATCCACGACGTGCAGGTGGAGGCGACCTTCCCGGACGGCACCAAGCTCGTCACCGTCCACGACCCGATCGTCTGACGGGGGAGCGGCCCGATGATCCCCGGAGAGATCCTGTTCGCCGACGGACCCGTCGCCTTCAACGAAGGCCGCGAGGTGACCCGGCTGACCGTCCTCAACTCCGCCGACCGCCCCGTCCAGGTCGGCTCCCACTACCACTTCGCCGAGGCCAACCCGGGTCTGGACTTCGACCGCGCCGCAGCCCGCGGCAGGCGGCTGAACGTGGCCGCGGGCACCGCCGTGCGCTTCGAGCCCGGTATCCCCGTCGACGTCGAACTCGTTCCGCTCGCCGGTGCCCGTGTGGTGCCCGGACTGCGCGGTGAGACCGGAGGTGCCCTCGATGCCTGAGATCTCGCGTGCCGCGTACGCCGATCTGTTCGGCCCCACCACCGGCGACCGGATCCGGCTCGCCGACACCGATCTGCTCGTCGAGATCGAGGAGGACCGCTGCGGCGGTCCCGGCCGCGCCGGCGACGAGGCGGTGTTCGGTGGCGGCAAGGTCATCCGCGAGTCCATGGGCCAGGCGCGCGCCACGCGCGCGGAGGGCACCCCGGACATCGTGATCACGGGAGCCGTGATCATCGACCACTGGGGTGTCGTCAAGGCCGACGTCGGCATCCGCGACGGCCGGATCACCGGCATCGGCAAGGCGGGCAACCCCGACACGATGGACGGCGTCCACCCTGACCTCGTCATCGGCCCCGAGACCGAGATCGTCGCGGGCAACGGGCGGATCCTCACGGCCGGCGCCATCGACGCGCACGTCCATTTCATCTGCCCGCAGATCGCCGACGAGGCACTGGCCGCCGGTATCACCACACTGGTCGGCGGCGGCACCGGACCGGCCGAGGGCTCCAAGGCGACCACCGTCACCCCCGGCCCCTGGCACCTGGCCCGGATGCTGGAGGCGATGGAGCGGTACCCGCTCAACATCGGCCTGCTCGGCAAGGGCAACACCGTCTCGCACGAGGCGATGCTGTCCCAGATCCGCGGCGGCGCCCTCGGACTGAAGCTGCACGAGGACTGGGGCTCCACCCCGGCCGTCATCGACGCCTCGCTCACCGTCGCCGAGCGGACCGGCGTCCAGATCGCCATCCACACGGACACCCTCAACGAAGCCGGGTTCGTGGGCGACACCCTCGCCGCCATCGCCGGCCGCACGATCCACGCGTACCACACCGAGGGTGCGGGCGGCGGTCACGCGCCGGACATCATGACCGTGGTCTCCGAGCCGCACGTGCTGCCCAGCTCCACCAACCCGACCCGGCCCTTCACCGTCAACACCGCCGAGGAACACCTCGACATGCTGATGGTCTGCCACCACCTCAACCCGTCCGTCCCCGAGGACCTGGCCTTCGCCGAGTCCCGGATCCGGCCGTCCACCATCGGCGCGGAGGACATCCTGCACGACCTGGGCGCCATCTCGATCATCTCCTCCGACTCGCAGGCGATGGGCCGGGTCGGCGAGGTGGTCATGCGGACCTGGCAGACGGCGCACGTGATGAAGCGCAGGCGCGGGGCGCTGCCCGGCGACGGACGCGCGGACAACCGCCGGGTGCGTCGCTATGTCGCCAAATACACGATCAACCCGGCCGTGGCGCAGGGACTCGCCCGCGAGATCGGCTCGGTGGAGACCGGCAAGCTCGCCGACCTCGTGCTGTGGGAACCCGCCTTCTTCGGCGTCAAGCCGCACCTCGTCATCAAGGGCGGGCAGATCGCCTACGCGCAGATGGGCGACGCGAACGCCTCCATCCCCACCCCGCAGCCGATTCTGCCCCGCCCCATGTTCGGGGCGATCGGACGGGCCCCCGCCGCCAACTCGTTCAACTTCGTGGCTCCGACGGCGATCGAGGACGGGCTGCCCGAACGGCTCGCGCTCGGCAAGCGGTTCGTGCCCATCGATTCCACGCGGACGGTGACCAAGGCCGACATGCGGGAGAACGACGCGCGCCCGCAGGTGCGGGTCGACCCCGACAGCTTCGCCGTGCACATCGACGGGGAACTGGTCGAGGCGACACCGGCGGCCGAACTGCCCATGGCCCAGCGTTACTTCCTCTTCTGATGACGCGCGCAGCACTGCTCGTCCTGGCCGACGGCCGTTTCCCCGCCGGAGGACACGCCCACTCCGGCGGGGCCGAGGCGGCCGTCAAGGCCGGGCGGATCACCGGCGCGGCGAGTCTCGAGGAGTTCTGCCGGGGGCGGCTGCACACCACCGGCCTGGTGGCGGCCGCCCTGGCCGCGGCGGCGGCGAGCGGAGCCGACCCGGGTGAACTGGACGCGGCCGCGGACGCCCGCACGCCGTCGCCCGCCCTGCGAGCCGCCGCCCGGCGGCTCGGGCGGCAGCTCGTGCGGGCCGCCCGCGCGGCGTGGCCGAGCCCCGAACTGGACGACCTGGCACGGCGGTTCCCCAAGGGAGCGCACCAGCCCGTCGTCCTCGGGCTGGCAGCCGGGGCCGCCGGACTGGCGCCGGAGGACGCCGCGTACTGCTCCGTGTACGAGAGCGTGAGCGGACCGGCGACGGCGACGGTACGGCTGTTGAGCCTCGACCCGTTCGAGGCGACCGGTGTGCTGGCGCTGCTCGCGCCCGAGCTGGACCTCGTGGCGCGGGCCGCGGTGGACGCCGCCCGGCGCGCGCTCGTCGACGGGGTCGACGTGCTGCCGGCCGCCTCCGCTCCGCTGCTGGAGATCGGGGCGGAGGCGCATGCCGCCTGGTCCGTGAGGCTGTTCGCCTCCTGAAGTTCCGGGGAGGACTTCGCGCCCTGTTCCGGAAGGGAGTTCACCCTCCGTTCCGGAGGGGAGTTCGCCCCCCGTTCCGGGGGAGAGTTCGCCCCCCGTTCCGGGGGAGAGTTCGCCCCCTGTTCCGGACGGAGTTCACCCCCTCCGTCCCCTTCCCTTCCTGTCCCGAGGGGCTCCGCCCCCGGACCCCCGTACCGTCCTGCGGCCTCGTCCTCGAACGCCGGACGGGCTGAAAACTGGAGCCGCATCATGCATCTCGACCACACCCACCTCCATGACGGGCCCTCGGCCGTGGGGGCCGACGTCCACCGGGGCGACGGCCGTCGGCGGGCGCTGCGGATCGGGCTCGGCGGCCCCGTCGGCTCGGGCAAGACCGCGACCGTCGCCGCGCTCTGCCGGGCGCTGCGCGACGAGTTGTCCCTCGCCGTCGTGACGAACGACATCTACACGCGGGAGGACGCCGAGTTCCTGCTGCGGGAAGCCGTTCTGCCGCCCGAGCGGATCACGGCCGTGGAGACCGGGGCCTGCCCGCACACCGCGATCCGCGACGACATCTCCGCCAACCTGGAAGCGGTCGAGGAACTGGAGGACGAGCTGCAGTCCCTGGACCTCGTGCTGATCGAGTCCGGGGGAGACAACCTGACGGCGACCTTCTCCAAGGGGCTCGTCGACGCGCAGATCTTCGTGATCGACGTCGCCGGCGGTGACGACATCCCCCGCAAGGGCGGCCCGGGGGTGACCACCGCCGACCTGCTGGTGGTGAACAAGACGGACCTCGCACCGTACGTCGGCTCCGACCTCGCGCGGATGGCCGCCGACGCCGAGGCGCAGCGGGCCCGGCTGCCCGTCGTCTTCCAGTCGCTGCGGACCGAGGCCGGGGTCGGTGAGGTCGCCGACTGGGTACGCGCGCGGCACGCCGCGTGGACGGCATGACGGCAGGGGTACGGGCCACCGCGCGGATCGCGGCGCGCGGTGACGGCAGCGGCGGTACCTCCCTGCCGGTCCTGGAAAGCGAAGGCCCGCTGGCGCTGCGCCGCACCCAGGCGCACGGATCCGAGGCGCGCGTGATGATCGTCGGCGCGATGAGCGGGCCGCTCGGCGGGGACCACTTCGGCGTCGAGGCGGAGGCGGGCGACGGGGCCCGGCTCCACGTCGGCTCGGCCGCCGCGACCATCGCCCTGCCGGGCCAGGCCGGGGGAGAGGCGCGCTACGACATCCGGCTCGGCGTGGCCGCCGGAGCCGAACTGCACTGGATGCCGGAGCAGTTGATCTCCGTCAGGGGAAGCGACCTGTACGTGTCGTCCCGGGTCGACGTGGCGGCCGGCGCCCGGCTCGTCTTCCGGGAGGAGCAGGTGCTCGGGCGGGCCGGCGAGGAACCGGGACGGCTCACCAGCCGTCTCACCGTGCGCGTCGACGGGAAGCCGGTGCTGGACCAGGAACTGTCCTGCGGGCCCGGCGCACCCGGAGGCTGGGACGGTCCCGCCGTCCTGGGGGGACATCGCGCCCTGGGCCAACTCGTCGTCGTGCGGCCGGAGTTCGAGCGGAAGCCGATGGTGCCACGGCTGTTCGGGGAGGGCGCCGCACTCAACCCGCTCGCCGGTCCCGCCGTCCTGGTGACCGCCCTCGCGCCGGACGCGCTGCGGCTGCGGCGGACGCTCGACGAGGCGTTGCGTGCACTGGACTGACCTACCCCCTCCGCTCAACGGAGCAACGCGCACCGGTTATCGGATTAGTAAAGAAGCCAGGGTACCTCTGTTCTCAGGGGCCCCACAGCAGAAAGGATCCCCGTACCAATCGCAACGATGTACGGGGAGGCCCCACTTGAGTGGTATCAGACCGACGAGGCGGGTGGCAGCGCTCGGCTCGGCCGGAGCGCTCGTCACGGCGACCCTGATAGCCGGAGCCGTCGCGGCGCCGTCGGCAGCCGCCGACGCGCGGCACGGACAGGACCGACAGGCCCGGGGTGCCGCGATCGCGGCGGCCAGGGCCGCCAAGGCCGGGATCGACTGGAAGGACTGCCCTGCCGACTGGGGCTTCGCCAAGCCGATCCAGTGCGGGTGGGTCACGGTGCCGCTCGACTACGCGCGTCCGAACGGCAAGCAGATCAAGATCGCCGTCGACCGCATCGGGAACACCGGGACCAAGGAGGAGCGCCAGGGCGCCCTCGTCTACAACCCGGGCGGCCCCGGCGGTTCGGGCATGCGTTTCCCGACCCGGGTCACCAACAAGAACCCGGTCTGGGCCAACGCCGCGAAGGCGTACGACTTCGTGGGCTTCGACCCGCGCGGTGTCGGTCACTCGGCGCCCATCTCCTGCATCGACCCGCAGGAGTTCGTCAAGGCGCCGAAGGCCGACCCGGTCCCGGACTCCGAGGCCGACAAGCGCGCCCAGCGCAAGCTCGCCGCCGAGTACGCGGACGGCTGTGCCGAGCGCAGCGGCGAGATGCTGCCGCAGATGACCACGCCGAACACCGCGCGCGACCTGGACGTCGTCCGGGCCGCCCTCGGCGAGCGGAAGCTCAACTACCTGGGCGTCTCCTACGGCACCTACCTGGGCGCCGTCTACGGCACGCTCTTCCCGGGACACGTCCGCCGCATGGTCGTCGACAGCGTGGTCAACCCCTCGCGGGAGAAGATCTGGTACGAGGCCAACCTCGACCAGGACATCGCCTTCGAGGGACGCTGGAAGGACTGGGAGGACTGGGTCGCGAAGAACGACGCGACCTTCCACCTCGGTGCCACCCGGGCCGAGGTCCAGGCCCAGTGGCTCAAGCTGCGGGCCACCGCCAAGAAGAGCCCGCTCGGTGGCGTCGTCGGACCGGCCGAGCTGATCGGCTTCTTCCAGAGCGCCCCGTACTACGACTCCGCGTGGGTGCCGGTCGCGACGGCGTTCAGCAAGTACGTCGCCGGTGACACCCAGGCGCTCGTCGACGCGGCCGCTCCGGACCCGGCGGACCTCGCGGGCAACAAGGCCTCCGAGAACAGCAACGCCGTCTACACCGCGGTCGAGTGCACCGACGCCAAGTGGCCCACCAGCTGGAAGAAGTGGGACCGGGACAACACGCGGCTCCACAAGGACTACCCGTTCATGACGTGGGCCAACGCGTGGATGAACCTGCCCTGCGCCACCTGGCCGGCCAAGCAGCAGACCCCGGTCAGCGTGAAGACCGGCAAGGGGCTGCCGGCCGTCCTGATCGTGCAGTCCACCGATGACGCCGCCACCCCGTACGAGGGCGCCGTCGAACTGCACAAGCGCTTCAAGGGCTCCCGCCTGATCACCGAGAAGGACGCGGGCTCGCACGGCGTGACCGGTCTGGTCAACCCGTGCATCAACGAGCGGGTGGACACCTACCTGCTCACGGGCGGCACGGACGCGGCCGACGTGACGTGCGCCCCGCACGCCACGCCCAAGCCGTAGTCCGGCCCGGCGACACAGCGAGGGGGCGGCCGGTCTTCCGGCCGCCCCCTTCGCCGTCCGTCCGGCGCCGTCACCTCGTCGGCAGCCGCGGGAACCTGCGCGCCCGCCGCGCCTGTGCCGCGGCCTCCTTCGCCTTGACGGCGGCCGCGTACTCGTCGACGTACTCCTGCCCGGAGAGCGTGAGGACGGCGTACATGATCTCGTCGGTGACCGCGCGCAGGATGGTCTTCTCGTTCTCCATCCCGGCGTAGCGCGAGAAGTCGAGCGGGGTGCCGAAGCGGATCGCGACGGGACGGACGCGCGGGATCCTCTTGCCCGGCGGCTGCGCCTCGAACGTGCCGATCATCGCGCAGGGGATCACCGGCGCGCCCGCCTTGAGGGCCATCACGGCGACGCCGACCTTGCCCTTGTAAAGCCGGCCGTCGTGCGAGCGGGTGCCCTCCGGGTAGATGCCGAGCAGCTCGTCCTTGCGCAGGACGCACAGTCCCTCGCGGATGGCGGCCTGCCCGGCGTCCTTGCCCGACCGGTCCACCGGGATCTGTCCGGCACTGCGGAAGAAGAAGGCGGTCAGCCGGCCCTTGATGCCGGGGCCGGTGAAGTACTCGGCCTTCGCCAGGAAGGTGATGCGCCGCTTCAGGATGGCGGGCATCAGGAAGTGGTCCGAGAACGAGAGGTGATTGCCCGCGATGATGGCCGCGCCCGACGACGGCACGTGCTCCAGGCCCTCGATCCGCGGCCGGAACACCAGCCGCAGCAGCGGACCCAGAAGCACGTATTTGAGCACGTAATAAAACACTCTGCCGCTCCTTCGTACCCCCGCGGGAGCGATCAGTGTAGGCACGGGCGTCGCCGGGCGTAACCATCTCGCAGGCACGCCCTGTCGCCACGTGGCCGGTATCAGCCGCCCTGCGTCAGAACCTTCTCCAGGGCCCCGAGAGCGGACTGGAGTTCCTCACCGCTGATGGTCAGCGGAGGGGCGAGCCGGATCGTGGAGCCGTGGGTGTCCTTGACCAGAACCCCCTCCCGCACGAGGCGTTCACTGATCTCGCGGCCCGTGCCGACGGCGGGGTCGACGTCCACGCCCGCCCACAGCCCCCGGGCGCGGAACCCGACGACGCCCCGGCCCACCAGGTGCGTGAGGCCGCCCCGCAGGACGACACCCAGTTCGGCGGCCCGGCGCTGGAATTCACCCGTCTCCAGCAGCTCCACGACCGCCGAACCGACCGCCGCCGACAGCGGGTTGCCGCCGAACGTGGACCCGTGCTCGCCGGGACGCAGCACCCCGAGCACCTCGCGACGGCCGACCACCGCGGAGACCGGCACGATGCCGCCGCCCAGCGCCTTGCCCAGCAGGAGCAGGTCCGGGACGACGCCCTCGTGGTCGACGGCCAGCGTGCGGCCGGTGCGCCCGAGCCCCGACTGGATCTCGTCCGCGACGAACAGGCATCCGGCGCGCCGCGTCAGCTCGCGGACGCCGGTGAGATAGCCCTCGTCCGGGATGACGACGCCGGCCTCGCCCTGGATGGGTTCGAGGAGCACGGCCGCCGTGGTCTCGTCCACGGCCGCCTCCAGCGCGGCGAGGTCGTTGTACGGCACCACGCGGAAGCCCGGGGTGAACGGGCCGAAGCCGGCGCGGGCCGTCTCGTCGGTGGAGAAGCTGACGATGGTGGTCGTCCGGCCGTGGAAGTTCCCGGCGGCCACCACGATCGTCGCCCGCCCGGCCGGGACGCCCTTCACCTCGTACGCCCACTTGCGGGCCACCTTGACGGCGCTCTCCACCGCCTCGGCGCCCGTGTTCATCGGCAGCACCATGTCCAGGCCGGTCAGGTCGGCCAGCGACTCGGCGAACTGGGCGAGCCGGTCGTTGTGGAAGGCGCGGGAGGTCAGGGTCAGCCGGTCGAGCTGGCGGTGCGCGGCCTCGATCAGGGCGGGGTGCCGGTGGCCGAAGTTGAGGGCCGAGTAGCCGGCCAGCATGTCCAGGTAGCGGCGCCCCTCGACGTCCTCCACCCAGGTGCCCTCGGCGCGGGCGACGACGACGGGCAGCGGGTGGTAGTTGTGCGCGACGACGGGGGCTTCGGCGCGGATGACGTCGGCGGAGCTGCGCGTACGGGCGGGAGCGGTCATGAGCGGATCTCCTGGGTGCAGCACTTGATGCCGCCGCCGGCCTTGTGGAACTCCGAGAGGTCGACGGGGACGGGGGCGTAGCCGTGGCGGTCGAGCTGGTCGGCGAGGGCAGCGGCGCGCGGCGAGATGAACACGTGGCGGCCGTCGGAGACGGAGTTGAGGCCGAACGTCATCGCGTCCTCGCGGGTGGCGATCACCGCGTCCGGGAAGAGCCGCGCCAGCACCTCGCGGCTGCCGGGCGAGAAGGCCTCCGGGTAGTACGCGATGTTCGCCGCGCCCCCGTCGTTCCCGTCGTCCAGCACGAACAGGGCGGTGTCCAGATGGTAGAAACGCGGGTCCACCAGCTGGAGGCTGACCACCGGGACGCCGAAGAACTCCTGCACCTCCCGGTGGGCCTCGCGGGTGGTGCGGAAACCGGTGCCCGCCAGGACGTACCGGCCGACCGGGACCAGGTCGCCCTCGCCCTCGCACACCGACTCGGGGCGGTACACGTCGAAACCGGCCGTCTGGAACCAGGTCTCGTACGCCAGGGACTCGGGGCGGCGCTGCGGGGCGTGGAAGTACGAGCCGAAGACCCGGCCCGCGAGGACGAGCGCGCAGTTCGCGGCGAACACCATGTCGGGCAGGTCGGAGACGGGATCGACGGAGTCGACGGTGTGGCCGTGGGCGCGGTAGGCGCGGACCAGCGCCTGCCACTGTTCGCGGGCGAGATCGACGTCGACGTGAAGGCCGGGGTGCATCCAGGGATTGATCGCGTACTGCACGGCGAAGTGTCTGGGTTCGCAGACGAGGAAGCGCCGGGGGCGCGGCACACGGCTCTCGGGCACGGACGGGTTCCTCCGCTTCCTGCGGTGTCGGCTGGGATGCCTCCACGGTAGGAATGGGGGGATACGAGCGACAAGTGTGGAGAGCTGCGCGTGTGCGCAGCTTTGCTGCGTGATCGCGACTGTCAGCGCATGTTTGCTGCGTCGTCCGGTGCGGCGTGGGTCGCACCGGCCTCCGGAGCCTCCGGCAGCAGGTGGGACAGCACCATGTAGCTCATCGTCTTGCGGATGAACGGCTCGGTCCTGATCCGCTCCAGCACCTCCTCGAAGTGCTCCACGTCCGTGGCCCGCACGTGCAGCAGCGCGTCCGCGCCGCCGGTCACCGTCATCGCCGCGGTGATCTCCGGATGGTTGCGGACCACCTCGGCCAGGCGCCGGGGCGGTGCAGCACCCTCGCAGTACACCTCGACGTACGCCTCGGTGCGCCAGCCGAGCGCCGTCGGCTTCACCGTGGCCGTGAACCCGGTGATCACCCCGGTCTCGCGCAACCGGTCGACGCGGCGCTTGACCGCGGTGGCCGACAGACCGATCGACGCGCCGATCTCCGCGAAGGTGGCCCGGGCGTTCGCCATCAGAGCCGTGATGATCTTGCGGTCGAGGTCGTCGAACATCGCGGGCTTGCTGTTCATGGCGGCACTGTATCCAGCGCGTCGGCGGCACTGTGTCCAGCGCGGCGGCGGCACCGGGCCCGTCGGCGTCCGTGCCCCGTGCGGCGCCTGAGCCGCCGCCCCGCACGTGTCCACGCGTACGAATAGCTCTTACACTCCACCTTCATGCTGCGCGCGCTCGCCGTCGACGACGAACGGCCCTCCCTCGAGGAACTCCTCTATCTGCTGAACGCCGATCCACGGGTCGGCAGCGCCGAGGGCGCGAGCGGTGCGACCGAGGCACTGCGCCGGATCAACCGCGCACTCGAATCCGGGCCCGACGGGCCGGAGGCGATCGACGTGGTCTTCCTCGACATCCACATGCCCGGGCTCGACGGGCTGGACATGGCCCGGCTGCTCACCGGGTTCGCCCAGCCGCCGCTCGTCGTGTTCGTCACCGCCCACGAGGGCTTCGCCGTCCAGGCCTTCGACCTCAAGGCCGTCGACTACGTGCTCAAACCCGTACGCAGGGAACGGCTCGCGGAGGCCGTCAGACGCGCCGTCCAGCTCAGGGACGCCGCCCCGCTCATCCCGGTGCACGAGCCCGACCCGGACCACATATCCGTCGAGCTCGGCGGCGTCACCCGCTTCGTGGCCGTCGAGGACATCACCCACGTCGAGGCCCAGGGCGACTACGCGCGCCTGCACACCGCCCAGGGCAGCCACCTCGTCCGCATCCCGCTCTCCACCCTGGAGGAGCGCTGGCGCCGGCGCGGCTTCGTCCGCATCCACCGGCGCCACCTCGTCGCCCTGCGCCACGTCGACGAACTCCGCCTCGACGCGGGCACCGTCAGCGTCCAGGTCGGCGCCGTCGAACTCCAGGTGAGCCGGCGGCACGCCCGTGAGCTGCGCGATCTGCTGCTGCGCCGGACCGCGGGCTGAGGGGGGACGGCGTGCCGCAGGATCCGGCCGACCGCCGCGTCGTCGTCACCGGGGTGCCCCGGCGCACCCGCGGCGCGTCCGGTTACTACCGGCCGAGGACCGAGATCGACGAACAGACCACGCTGGGCCACACCTACGTGCGTTCCCTCATGCGCAGCCAACTGCGGGCGGGCCTCACGGTGTTCGCCGTCCTGGTCCTCCTCGTCGGGCCCCTGCCCCTCGTCTTCGCCGCGCTGCCCGACGGCGCGGGCCCGCAGTGGGCGGTGCTCGGCTTCGGCCTGTACCCGCCGCTGGTCCTGCTGGCCCGCTGGTACGTGCGCCGCGCGGAACGCAACGAGAAGGACTTCGTGCGCCTTGTCGAGGACCGCTGAGATGGCCCCCGCGAGGGCGGCCGGGCGGGCCGACACGATGAAGGCCGGGCGGACCTGTGCGAAGGCGGCCAAGCCGGTCGGCAGGGTGACAGCCGGTCCGCCCCGCGCGAGGGCGGCCGGTCCGCCCCGCGTGACGAGAGCGGGCAGCGCGCCGTGAACCAGAGCTACGCCGTCTCCGCGGTCGCCCTGGTCGTCCTCGCGACCGTCCTGGTCGGCGCGTTCGGACTGCGCATCTCCCGGACCACCTCCGACTTCTACGTCGCCTCGCGCACCGTGGGCCCCCGGCTCAACGCGGCCGCGATCAGCGGCGAGTACCTGTCCGCGGCCTCCTTCCTCGGCATCGCGGGACTCGTCCTCGTCCAGGGCCCCGACATGCTCTGGTACCCGGTCGGCTACACCGCGGGCTACCTGGTGCTGCTGCTCTTCGTGGCCGCCCCGCTGCGCCGCTCCGGGGCCTACACGCTGCCCGACTTCGCCGAGGCGCGGCTCGCCTCGCAGCCGGTGCGCCGGCTGGCCGGCGCCTTCGTGGTCGGGGTCGGCTGGCTGTACCTGCTGCCCCAGCTGCAGGGCGCGGGCCTCACGCTGGCCGTGCTCACCGACGCGCCCGACCGGTTCGGCGGCGTGCTCGTCGCCCTCGTCGTGGTCGCCACGGTCGCCGCGGGCGGCATGCGCAGCATCACCTTCGTGCAGGCCTTCCAGTACTGGCTGAAGCTCACCGCGCTGCTGGTCCCCGCCCTGTTCCTGGTCCTCGCCTGGCAGGGCGACGGCGCACCGCGGCACGCCTTCGACGAACCGGCCACCTTCCGCGAACAGCGCGTCGTCCGCGTCGACGACAGCCTCGACCTGGAACTCGCCGCGCCGCTCCGCGTCACGGTGAGCGGCACGGTCGACGGCCACCGGTACACGGGGGACCGGCTGCGCCTGCCGGCCGGCGCCCACCACATCGCGCGCGGCACCCGGCTGGTCTTCGCGGAGGGCGCCCCGGTCCCCGCAGCCGACCGGACGGACGGCGGCGGCATGTCGACGTCCCTGGCGGCAGCCCGCGAGGAACGCCCCCTGTACGCCACGTACGGACTGATCCTCGCCACCTTCCTCGGCACGATGGGACTCCCGCACGTGGTGGTCCGCTTCTACACCAGCCCGCACGGAGTCGCCGCCCGCCGCACCACCGTCGCGGTGCTCGGACTCATCGGCGCCTTCTACCTGCTGCCCCCGGTCTACGGAGCGCTGGGCAGGCTCTACGCCCCCGAGCTGACCGTCACCGGGAACGCCGACGCCGCCGTACTGCTGCTGCCCGACCGCATGATCGGCGGCCTCGGCGGCGACCTGCTCGGGGCACTGGTGGCGGGCGGAGCCTTCGCCGCGTTCCTGTCCACGGCGTCCGGACTGACCATGGCGGTGGCAGGCGTCCTCACCCAGGACGTGCTGCCCTCCCGCGGCGTACGGCACTTCCGCCTCGGGACGGTCCTCGCGATGGCCGTGCCGCTGGCGGCGAGCATGCTGGTCGGCGGGCTGCCCGTCGCCGACGCGGTGGGCCTCGCCTTCGCCGTGTCCGCGTCCTCCTTCTGCCCGCTGCTCGTCCTCGGCATCTGGTGGTGGCGGCTGACCCCGCCCGGCGCGGCGGCCGGCATGCTGGTCGGGGGCGGCGCCGCCTTCGCCGCCGTGGCCGCGACCATGGCCGGCTGGCCAGGCACCGGCACCCTGCACGCGCTGCTCGCCTGGCCCGCGCTGTGGTCCGTGCCGCTCGGCTTCCTCACCATGGTGCTGGTGTCCCTGGCCACGCCGGGCCGGGTGCCCGCGGGGACCGCGACGATCCTGGCCCGGTTCCACCTGCCGGAGGAGCTGTCCGACGAGCCGAGGCGCACCGCGCCAGCGCATCCGAAGGAGGCCGGGGCGTGAGCGGCACGCGGGATTCCCGCGAACCCGACGCCCGCCCGGGGGTACGGGCGTGAGCGGCTTCCTCGCCGGGCTGTGCGTCGCCGTGCTCCCCCTGCTGGCCGCGGGCTTCTGGCTCGGCCGGCGAACCTCCAGGCCCCGCAGCCTCGGCGGCCTCGGCACCCCCGTCGAGCACGCCACCTTCCAGACCCTGCACACCGCCTCCCTCGCCGCGCCCCCGCTGCGCGCCGGGCTCACCGAGGAGACGGCCCGCAGATCCGCCCGCCGGCTGCGCACCCTGCTCGGCACGGACGCCCTCTGTCTCACCGACCACAAGACGGCCCTCGCCTGGGACGGCGCGGGGGAGCACCACCGCGCCGAGATCATGGAGCGGCTCGGCGGCCCCCTGGAGTCCGGCCGCGGTGAGGCCTTCCGGCTCGTCTGCGACACCCCCGACTGCCCGCTGCGCTGGGCCGTCGTCGCCCCGCTCACGGTCGACGACCGGGTGCACGGAGCGCTGGTCGTCTGCGCGCCCCGCGAGTCCGCCGTCCTCGTCCGGGCCGCGGGCGAGGTCGCCCGCTGGGTCTCGGTCCAGCTGGAACTCGCCGACCTGGACCGGTCCCGCACCCGCCTGATCGAGGCGGAGATCAAAGCCCTGCGCGCGCAGATATCCCCGCACTTCATCTTCAACTCGCTCGCGGTGATCGCCTCGTTCGTGCGCACCGACCCCGAGCGGGCCCGCGAACTGCTGCTGGAGTTCGCCGACTTCACCCGCTACTCGTTCCGCAGGCACGGCGACTTCACCACTCTCGCCGACGAGCTGCACGCCATCGACCACTACCTGGCCCTCGTCCGCGCCCGCTTCGGCGACCGGCTCGCGGTCACCCTGCAGATCGCCCCCGAGGTGCTGCCGGTCGCGCTGCCCTTCCTCTGCCTCCAGCCCCTGGTGGAGAACGCCGTCAAGCACGGCCTGGAGGGCAGGAGCGACAAGAGCCACATCAGCATCACCGCCCAGGACGCCGGTGCCGAGGCGCTGGTCGTCATCGAGGACGACGGCGTCGGCATGGACCCCGTACTGCTGCGCCGCATCCTCGCCGGGGAGGTCAGCCCCTCGGGCGGCATCGGTCTGTCGAACGTCGACGAGCGGCTGCGCCAGGTGTACGGGGACGACCACGGGCTGGTCATCGAGACGGCGGTGGGAGCGGGCATGAAGATCACGGCCCGGTTGCCGAAGTACCAGCCGGGCGTGCACTCGGCGGGGCGGCTGCCCCGGGACTGACTCCCCGGGGCGACCCGCTGCCGCCCCGGGGCAGGGGGCGTCAGGTGGTGCGGGTGGCCACCATTCCCAGCGTGATCAGACCGAGCACGACCCAGCCGAACCACAGCCAGCCGTTGCTCCCCAGGGCCACCGTGTAGGCCGTCACCGCGACGAGCCCACCTATGGTGAGCACCCCCATCGTCTTCGTGGAACCGGGCATCGCAACACCCTCCTCATGGTTCGTCCTCCTCCATGGTGCCCCGATCCGGCTCGGAACGGTCCACCTGGGACGTGAGGGGCCTGTTTCCGCGGCTGCGGCCCTGTGGGGCCGGTTCAGCGGCCGCGGGCGTCCAGGGATGCCAGGTAGGCGTTGTACGCCGCCAGCTCCTTGTCGCCGTCGCGGTCGGCGGCCCGGTCGGTGCGGCGGGCCTGCCGCTGCTCGGAGCCGTACCACTGGAACAGCAGCGCCAGGAGCACCAGCACCGAGGGGATCTCGCTGAACGCCCAGGCGATGCCGCCCGCCGCGTTCTGGTCGGCGAGCGCGTCGATGCCGAGCGAGGCGGGCGGGTTCTCGTACGTCTGAACCATCGGCGCGGACGCCATCATCAGCGCGATGCCGAAGAAGGCGTGGAACGGCATGCCCGCGAACAGCTCCAGCATCCGCATCAGATAGCCGGGCCGGTGCGGGCCGGGGTCCACGCCCATGATCGGCCAGAAGAAGACCAGTCCCACGGCGAGGAAGTGGCACATCATCGCGATGTGACCGGCCCTCGACCCCATCAGGAAGTCGAAGACCGGCGAGAAGTAGAGGGCGTAGAGGCTCGCGATGAACAGCGGGATGGTGAACGCCGGGTGCGTGACGATCCGCATGTAGCGGCTGTGCAGGAACATCAGCAGCAGCTCGCGCGGGCCCTTCTGCCCCCGGGTGCCGGCCACCGGCAGCGCCCGCAGCGCCAGGGTGATCGGCGCCCCGAGCAGGATCAGGATCGGCGAGAGCATGCTGATCACCATGTGCTGGACCATGTGCACGCTGAACATGACCATGCCGTAGTCGTTCAGCCGGGTGCACATCATGAGCAGGACGCTCAGCACGCCGATGACGAAGGACGCGGTCCGGCCGGCGGACCAGGCGTCACCGCGCCGCGTGAGACGCACGACCCCCCAGCCGTACAGGCCGAGCCCCACCAGACAGGCGACGAGGAAGAACGGATCCGTGGACCACTCGAGACCTCGTCCCAGCGTGAACGGCGGCAGCTCCGTGGTCATGCCGTGCCCGCTGTGATCCATCCGCCGGCTCCTGATTCGTGGGGGTGCCTCCCGGGCCCATTTACGCCACTGGGGGAGGGTGTGGGCTGTCTGTCCGGGTCCAGAGTAGAACCGCCCCCGGTCGCGGCTGCGACCGGGGGCAGGGCTTCGGGACGGGCGGCGTCGAACCGGACGGTCCGCGGCGGACTAGGGCCTGTCGTTTGGATCATGCCGGCGTCGCGGGGTCTGGCACGCACATCTGCGGCGTTGTCGTCGGTCGCCGACGCTCCGCGTCGACTCC
>NZ_JBWKDS010000056.1:0-3944 GCF_056435845.1 Streptomyces sp. NPDC043867
AGGGGGGGGGGGCCCCCCCCCTCCCTCCCCCCCCTGGTGGGTCCGTCCCCCCCCCCCCCCGCCCCCCCCCAACGGGAACCCGTGAGGCGGGGCAAACGACCCGGCCGCACGGGACTGACGGTGGGGCGGGCGCCCCGCCGCCCCTGACGCACGCGTACGCACCGGCCCGGCGCATCCCGCCGGGCCGGTCCCCGTCCGGCAGGGCCGGTCCCCGTCCGGCCGGGCCGCTCGTACCTCCCGCCCCCGCGCCACCCGCCTCACGCCCCCTCGTCACGCCCCCCTCGTCACCGCCTCGCGCCCCGGCGCCGGGGCACGCAGGACCGCCCGCGCTCCCAGGGCCCCGTCCAGGTCGGCCCACAGGTCCTCCACGTCCTCCAGCCCCACCGAGAGGCGCAGCAACTGGTCGCTGACGCCCGCTCCGTGGCGGTCGGCCGGGGCGACGATGCGGTGGCTGATGGACGCGGGGTGCTGGATGAGGGTGTCCACGCTGCCGAGGCTGACGGCCGGGGTGACGAGCCGGACGGCCGCGATGACCTCGTGCGGGTCGCCGAGGACCTCGAAGGCGACCATGGCACCGCCGATGCGCGGGTAGTGCACGCGGGCGACCCGCGGATCGGCGGCGAGACGGCGGGCGAGTTCCGCGGCGTTGGCGGAGGCCGCCGCGACCCGTACCGGGAGGGTGGCCAGGCCCCGCAACAGCAGATAGCCGGCGAGCGGGTGGAGGACCCCGCCCGTCGCGAACCGCACCTGTCGCAGCTGTCGCGCGAACTCCTCGTCGCAGGCCACCACGCCGGCCATGACGTCGCCGTGACCGCCGAGGTACTTGGTCGCACTGTGCAGGACGAGACGGGCGCCCTGTTCCGCCGGCCGTTGCAGCACCGGTGTGGCGAAGGTGTTGTCCGCGAGCAGCGGCACCGAGCCGCAGGCGTGGGCGACGGCTCTCAGGTCGATCTCGGCGAGCGTCGGGTTGGCCGGGGACTCGACCATGACCAGTCCCGTGTCCGGGCGCAGCGCGTCCGCGATGCCCGCCGGGTCGACCCAGGTCACCTCGGAACCCAGCAGCCCGGCGGTCAGCAGGTGGTCGCTGCAGCCGTACAGCGGGCGGACGGCCACCACGTGGCGCAGGCCCATGGCGTTGCGCACGAGCAGGACCGCGGTCAGTGCCGCCATGCCGCTGGCGAAGGCGACCGCGCTCTCGGTGCCTTCGAGGCGGGCGAGCGCGGTCTCGAAGCGGGCGACCGTCGGGTTGCCGAGCCGCCCGTAGACCGGCGGTCCCTCCGGCTCGGCGCCGTCCGCGGCGAACGCGTCGATGCGGGCGGCCTCGCCGCGGCTGTCGTACGAGGGGTAGGTGGTGGACAGGTCGATCGGCGGGGCGTGGAGTCCCTGCCGTGCGAGGTCGTCGCGCCCGGCGTGCACGGCCTCGGTGGCCAGCTTGCGGGGCGCGGGGCGGGAAGCGGGGACGCGATAGGCGTTCGGGGTGCCGGAGTCCATGTCCGCAGCCTGAACACCGAGCGGGTCCACGGCGGCGAACCCCGTGCTACGTTCGGGCCATGGCCGAAACCGTCGTACTGGATCCGGTGGATCTTCATCTGCTGCGGCTGTTGCAGAACGACGCACGGACGACGTACCGCGATCTCGCCGCACAGGTCGGTGTCGCGGCGTCGACGTGCCTGGACCGGGTGACCCGGCTGCGCCGCGCGGGCGTCATCCTCGGCCACCAGCTGCGGCTGGACCCGGCGAAGCTGGGACGCGGCCTGGAGGCGCTGCTGTCCGTGCAGGTCAGGCCGCACCGGAGGGAGCTGGTCGGCCCGTTCGTGGACCGGATCCGTGCGCTGCCCGAGTCCCGGACGGTCTTCCATCTCACCGGTCCCGACGACTACCTGGTGCATGTGGCGGTCTCGGACATGGCGGATCTGCAGCGCCTGGTCATCGACGAGTTCACGTCGCGCCGCGAAGTGGCCCGCGTGGAGACCCGGTTGATCTTCCAGCAGTGGGACTGCGGCCCGCTGCTGCCGCCGCAGCGCGACGCCCCCGCGACCACATCGGCGCATGCGGCACAAGGGGCCACGCCCTCAGCGGAATCGGGCTGACGCGGACGGTGTCCTCGTACGAGGATTGTCCGCATGTCAGACACCAAGAGCCCGCTGCCCCGCGAACTCGCCGACGCCTATGTCGACGAGCTCATCGCCCTCGACCCGGTCACCGGCACCTACCTCGGCGACAAGGCAAGTTCGACCCGGCTGCCGGACTCCTCGCCCGCCGGTCAGGAGGCCGTGGCGGAGCTGGCCCGCAGAACGCTGGCGCGGCTGGAGGAGGCCGAACGGCAGCCGGGCGCGGACCGTGGCATCGAGCGCCGCTGCGCCCGTCTGCTGCGTGAGCGGCTGACCGCGGAACTCGCCGTGCACGACGCCGACGAGGGCCTGCGGCTGGTGAGCAACCTGCACTCCCCCGCGCACTCGGTGCGGGACGTCTTCTCCCTCATGCCCACGGAGACGGACGAGGACTGGTCCGCCGTCGCCGAGCGGCTGCGCGCGGTGCCCGCCGCGCTGGAGGGTTACCGCGAGTCCCTCGCCCTCGGCCTGGAGCGCAAGCTCCACGGGGGTCCGCGCCCGACCGCCACCTTCATCACGCAGCTCACCGAGTGGTCCGACCCGGGCGGGCAGGGCCGCGGGTGGTTCGAGGACTTCGTGGCGGCCGGTCCCGACGCCCTGCGCACGGACCTCGACACGGCCGCCCGCACCGCGACGGCGGCGCTGGTGTCCCTGCGGGACTGGATGCGCGACGTGTACGCGCCCACGATCGAGGGCGCGCCGAACACGGTGGGCCGCGAGCGGTACGCCCGCTGGTCGCGGTACTACAACGGCACGGACCTCGATCTCGACGAGGCGTACGCGTACGGCTGGTCCGAGTACCACCGGCTGCTCGGCGAGATGAAGCGGGAGGCCGAGAAGATCCTGCCGGGCGCGGCGACCCCGTGGGTGGCGCTCGCGCACCTCGACGAGCACGGGACGCACATCGAGGGTGTGGACGAGGTCCGCGACTGGCTGCAGGGCCTGATGGACGAGGCGATCGACGCCCTCGACGGCACCCACTTCGAACTCGCCGAGCGGGTGCGCAGGGTGGAGTCCCGCATCGCACCGCCGGGTGGCGCGGCGGCCCCGTACTACACGGCGCCGTCCGAGGACTTCTCGCGCCCCGGACGTACGTGGCTGCCCACCATGGGCCAGACCCGCTTCCCCGTGTACGACCTGGTCTCCACCTGGTACCACGAGGGGGTCCCCGGCCATCACCTGCAGCTCGCCCAGTGGGCGCACGTCGCCGAGGACCTCTCCCGCTACCAGGCCACCGTCGGCGGGGTGAGCGCCAACTGCGAGGGCTGGGCGCTGTACGCGGAGCGGCTGATGGACGAGCTGGGCTTCCTCACGGACGCCGAGCGGCGGCTGGGCTATCTCGACGCGCAGATGATGCGGGCGGCCCGGGTCATCGTGGACATCGGTATGCACCTGGAGCTGGAGATCCCGGCCGACTCGCCCTTCCACCCGGGTGAGCGCTGGACTCCCGTGCTGGCCGAGGAGTTCTTCGGCGCCCACAGCAGCCGGCCCGCGGACTTCGTGGAGAGCGAGCTCACCCGCTACCTGTCCATCCCGGGTCAGGCCATCGGCTACAAGCTCGGCGAGCGGGCCTGGCTGCTGGGCCGGGAGAACGCGAGGAAGCGGCACGGCGCCGCTTTCGACGCCAAGGCCTGGCACATGGCCGCGCTCTCCCAGGGGTCCCTGGGGCTGGACGACCTGGTGGACGAACTGTCCCGGCTGTAACCGGTCCTCGCCCGCGGCGGGGGGGGGGGGGGGGGGGGGGGGGGGGGGGGAAGGGGGCCCCCGAGCCCCACCCCCCCACCCAACCAAAAACAAGCAGGGGACAGGCGGCGGGCGATGAGGGGGGCAGGC